>JAJDAS010000449.1 GCA_029261755.1 Nitrospinia bacterium | reverse complement strand
TCGAAAATCCGCAGGCGGACAACGTTCGCCTGGTCGCAAAGCGATTTTTTGTCGTTATAGGGATATTCTACCCCTTGACCAGAGGGCCTTTTATATGTGTTGGATGTTCGATGTTAAATCTTTTTTCCAAGTTCCTAAAACCTCTCCATTCCCTTTTGGGAAGGATAAGAGACCAGTTTGTCGTAAAAAATTCCCTTGATCTCTTCCAACTGTTCCATGCTGTCGGCCTCGAAACGAAGGACCACCACCGGCTGGGTATTGGAGGCGCGGATGAGTCCCCACCCATCCCCAAAGCTCACCCTGGCTCCATCGATATCCACCACCTCGTGGCTTTTTTTGAAATAGTCAGAGATATCCCGGATCAGGTCGAATTTTACATCGTCCGGGCAATCCACCCGGATCTCCGGCGTATTGTAGACCTTTGGGAGGTCCGACAGGTATTGGGAAACCTTCTGGTCGCTTTCCGACATGATCCTCAAAAATCTTGCCGTTGCGAAGGTGGCGTCGTCGTAGCCGTAGTAGTCTTCCTTGAAAAAGATGTGCGCACTCATCTCTCCGGCCAGTTCGGCTTTTTCCTCTACCAGTCGTGCCTTGATAAGAGAGTGTCCCGTGGCGTTGATGATGGGTTTGCCACCGTGCTTTCGGACGTCTCCCTCCAGGTGTTTGGTGCACTTGACGTCGTACACAATCCCTGCTCCCGGTTTCCTCTTAAGGATATCCCGCGCATAGATCATCAGTAACTGGTCGCCGAAGAGAATGTTCCCTTCTTCGTCTACTACGCCGATCCGGTCCGCGTCGCCGTCATAGGCAAACCCGGCGTCGGCCCCTGTTTCCTTCACCTTGGAGATGAGGTCGTTGAGATTGGCCGGTACTGTGGGGTCGGGATGGTGATTGGGAAAGGTGCCGTCCAGGTCGCAGAACAGTTCGATGACCTCTGCTCCAAGCTCTCGCATCAGTTGGGGGGTGAAGATAGCTCCGCATCCGTTTCCGGCGTCGATAACCACTTTCGGCTTGGATTTCAGTTTGATTTTGTCCTTGACCATGGCCATGTAGTCGGAGGTCACGTCCACCTCTTGTATGGACCCCTGGCCGGTTTCGTAATCCTCTGTATCTATCAAATCGGCGAGGTCCTGAATCCCCTTTCCGTAAATGGAGCCTTTCCCCAGGTTCAGCTTGAATCCGTTGAACTCAGGCGGATTGTGGGAACCGGTAATCATGACTCCACCCTCCACATCCAGATGGTAAAGCGAAAAGTAGACCGATGGGGTGGGCACGAGGCCGATATTGACCACATCTATTCCGGCGGAGTTGATCCCCTTTGCCAAGGCTTCAAAAAGTCCAGGCGACGAGGGGCGGGCGTCGTAGCCCACCGAAACCTTCTTCCCCTGGTTTCTGACTACCGTGGTTCCGAAGGCCCTGCCTATGCTTTCCACCACTTCCGGCGGAAAATCTTTTTCTACAACGCCTCGGATATCGTATTCCCTGAATATTTGTCTGTTTACCAATGATTGCTCCTTTTATGAATGAAAAAAATGGGACCCAACGAATTTAGCAAAACCGGGGATGGAAGTCAAAATAACAGGACCACTGTACTACAAACTTGTGGAACTTTGTTTTTTTAGCACAAAATTGTCCGTAACCTCACAGAATAAAAGACTTTTTTTGCCGCTAAGAACACGAAGTTTGCGAAGAGAAAAAATCTTTTTTACTTCTTCGTGTGTCTTCGCGATCTTAGCGGCTAATAATTTTATTGGTTGCGGCTTCGCCGTGCTATGAATATTACGGCATTTTTTTGACTTTTATCAGCAGACGGTTCCGCATTTTTTGATTTATTCCTTTAATAGAAGAAAATTTGAGAGTGGCTTTGATTTACATTTTCAGACGAGAAAATATGAAAAAACTTTAAAAAACAGTTGGTTACAAGAAATAGTCTTGCAGCAACAGGGTTTTTGTCAAAATGATGGCAACTTTTATGGTGTAAAAATTGCACTATTTTTTGCAACTATTAAGTAAGGATTTCTATTGGCGAAAATATTAAAAGGAGGACGGTCATGATTCAGCTCATAGGGACTCTCGGTTTATTTGTTGCGTCGTTTTTTTCCATTGCAGTATTGGCCTTAACATCCCATTTCTCTGTGAAGTTTTTGGGGAAAACTTGGGGGGTACGGAAAAAATATCTGGACAAAGTGACCTATTCCGGCCCGAAAGCTTTGATGCTGATCATTTTGGTCCTCTGTCCCTTGGTTTTATTCACGAAAGGGACCATTTCCAAAGCAACTACTGGAGTGGATTCCTACATAATGACAGAGTCCGAGTTGATAAACGAGCGTGATAATGCCAAGAAAAACGCTGTTGTTTTGGAACAGCGTCTTTTTCTAATGGAACAAAGGGTGAAAAATTTTCAAAATTGGTTTTACTCCACCTTTTGGAATTCTCATAGCCAACCCAAAAAAATCATGACTGAAATGGTGGGGTTGAATCCATTGGAGGACTGGGTTGCTCCTCATCCGATTTATGGAGGCTCCAGGATAAAACTGGAAGAATTTCACGGGAACCTGTTTCTCTTTTATGGGGATGCCTCTAACCACTCCTTAATAAAAACCTTGAAAGATCCTCAAATCCAAGAATTGATCCAAAAGACCCAAAATATTTTGGACTACGACAAATTCTCCACAGCGGAACTGAGCAAAGCCAGGAATGAACTAACAAAACGGCTGGAAATCCTGAACACAGTGAACAATTTTCACTTCGAGGTCATTCCGGCTGCTTTTAGGGAGGATTCGGAAATCAGCGTTTTTGGCAAGCGGTCCCAAAAAATGGAATGGCTCCTCATCAATTTGTCGAAGACCTGGAATGCCGGAAAGGTTTACCTGGAGTCCGGCACGGAATTTCTTGCCTCAGATAGTGATGGACTCACGCTTCCCGAACAGGATCAAGCAAAAGTGCTTGTGGGTAGCTTGAACGTACGGAAAGACGCAGATCAGGATTCTCCAGTCATTGGAACGCTGAAAATGGGAAAAATAGTAAAGATAGAGGGGAAGAGAGAGCGATGGCTTCAGGTGAGTGTTGACGGCTCCACCAAGGGCTGGGTATTCGGAAAGTTCATGAAGCTATTGGCGAATAAAAAAAGCTTATAAAATCAAAAACAAGACAAATTGCACCGCAGAGTTCGCAAAGGACGCAGAGAAAAGACTAAAACAAGAACAAAACCTTTATACTCGCGCAAAGACGCAGAGGCGCAGGGAACAGCAAAAAAAACAATAAGAATCTTCCTGCACTTCCTACCTTCCTAAGATGAAAATGGTTTAAGATTTCCAGAAGCGGCCTAATTGATAACCGCAACCGCATACTCCTCAAACTTTTTGTCGGCGGTAACAATGGCAAGGTTGTGGGAAATGGCAGTAGTGATGATGAAGCGATCGGCGGGATCTTTGTGATGCAAGGGCAGGCTATTTAATGGTACAAGCATAGTCAACGGCAAATGGCTTATGGTCAGGACTGGGCGGTTGTCTGGGAAAACGTGGTTCAGGTAAGGAGGGTGCTTCTCATCACCCCTTGCTCCCAGTATCCTCCTACCCCCTCTCGTTCCTCAGGGTCCCCCCTGGGAATGCATACCGCGAGGCTCCCGCCTCGCGAGTGCTGCCTTCCACAATCATGTATTAAACTTGATGTTTTTCGAGTAAAGCTAACAGTTCTTTGAAATCTCGCTGGATATTCATCTCTGCCCCTTGTCCCCTATGCTTTCCTTTTTGCTTCTCCCCAATCAATAAATTTTTTTTAAATGTTTGCTGTTTCAATCCACTCCTGAATTATTGACTTAACGTTTGGGTTATTCCCCTCTATAGCTTTTATAAGAAGGCTATTTATGAGATGTAATGTATTCGGATAATACTTCATCCAATTGAGTTTGCCATCCTTTGCCCATGGATTTGAAATATTCAACCACTTGTGGGCTCAAACGAAGAGAAACGGGTATTTTAGTAGGAGATTTCTGAGGACCGCGAATCCTTGGAGGAATACTAGGATGCTTCGCTGCTACCGGTTTCATACGCGACAACATTGCATCGGAAAGTGGGGGAGAATCCACCGAATCCAACTCTTTTCTGGTTTTTGGATCAGTCCTGTTTTTCATAGTATTTCCTTTCACGATTATTAGCTTTGCGCAAGCTTATGATCCGAATCATATCGGTGCGATAGGTATATATTAATATGTATATGATGGCTTCGATATAGCCCAACGCTATCCATCGGTCTTCGCAATAGTCATGTCGGTCGTCAATTGTTTCAAGCGCGGTATCCCATTCAAAGTTTTCTGCAATGGCAAAATCAACTCCATGTTTAATGATATTTGCCTTTCGTTTGTTCTCATCCCATCCGTAATTCATAATTTGCAGCTTTATTGTATATACAAATTACGCTTTAAGTCAACAACATTGGAGTGAATTGCATAATTGCAAGCCTGACCCATTTCTTTTCCAGGTTAATACGTTCAGGGTTCCCGGTTGAAAGCCTTGCTCTCTTACAGCTGGCTCAAAAGTGGCTAAGCCCTGTGGAGCCACGGTGCACATTGGCTTCAAAGCTTTTTTATAACCTTGAACCGTGAACCTGGAACTTTGAACCTGGGTAGTTACGATTGTCTAATCTGATAATTCAGCCACATGCTCATTTTCATATTTCTCTATAAGAGAACCAATTATATCCATAAGGGAGGCTAAAGGATGGTTTTCGTCTTCCCCAACTTCATCAATGAGGTTGTCAAGGAAACTCACTAAATGATTATATTCTTTCTCTGTGTGAGGAACGAAAATAATGTTTGAGACCCCAGGCCAAATATTAGCAACTTTTTTTATTTCAGGGTTTATCATCTTGACTCCATCCATTTGCTTCTATCGTATTAAAAATCGGGATTCTTAAATGTAGAAAAGTGTGGAACATTGTAAAGGGTGAGGAACTGGGGAAGGTGCTGAATGACCGGGGATGATTTTGACTGACAATTCTTAAAGCATTTTACTTTTTATAAACAAAATCATGGTGCTTAAAAGAAGTAAAGCATACCACCTTTTCCTTTTCCAGAACTTTAAATACTAAAACAAAGCTCCCTATGTGAGTTCTTCTTTTGTTTTTTAACTCATTATGGAGTGGTTTGTAATGGTGAGGATTTTCTAAAATCTCTTCAATTTTGTTTGCCAGCCTTTTGCGTAACAAAAAATCTGATTTTATTTTTTTAGAGTCTTTTTTAAACTCCGCCGTATAGTCTCTAATATATTTACTCATCCCAAAGCTCTTTAAAAAACTTATCGCTTTCTTCCTTGGTTTTGCAACGAGTAAACCGACCGGCTTTATAGTCCTCATCACTCCGCTTCTCACTCGCAATCATTTCATCACTGATCATCTCTTCCGGCGGCATATCTTCATCTCCATTCTCCGGCTCAATCGTAATCCGAAAAGTCTCTTCAGGATCGGCTTTCAGGTCTTTTTGCCATGCGGGAGGGATTTCACTTCCTTTAATATGGTCCAGAACGGTGATAGGCATTTGAGATGTCCTTAAAAAGTAAATTGGTTAATGACAGTTGAATTTTATCATGAAATGGATTTCAGAGAAAGCAAATTATTCAACTGACTACATTGATGTTTTAAATAATCCTTTCCTTTACCAGCCACTGCTCGGTGCCAGCTGGACTGGATTGTTGTGTGCCGGGCAACGCCCGGCTACTTAGTGGTGGTGCCCGATATCTTGACACAGGTATTGGGCAAAATCCACACCAAGCCTAGACGAAGACAAAGTTATTGCAACAGATTGGATTGTATAATATTTCGGGGTACAGAAACTCTTCTACTGCCTCGGCTTTAGGATAGAATGACGTGGATTTAAGGTAAGAAAATAGACTTTTAAAGGGGGGTAAAGAAGAGTTCAAACAGTTTATGAAACTAACCTGTAGAGCCAACGCATAAATTCACAATTGCTTTATAAAACAATATGATGAGCGTTTTTTATATTGAGAAATTTTGTAATACTATGCTGTAGAAACTAACTTTTCAAGTGTACCACCCTTTGTTTCTTATGGATGAGTAAAGAT
>JAJDAS010000448.1 GCA_029261755.1 Nitrospinia bacterium | reverse complement strand
CATGACGGTAGATTACGCGAAAAAAAAACTACAGTTCAACCCTGTTATTGACAAGAGCTTTTTCAACAGTGTGTGCGGCATCATCTCTAATATTTTTTCCATAGTCACCAAAGTAAAACAGGTCCGAATTGAAGAAGATATAAGAAGGATTGTTGACCACTTCCTGCATGAGATCAGAAATCCCATCACATCTTCAGCGGGTTTTGCCAGGAGGAATAATAGTTTTTGGGATAAATATGATGAGTTTTTAGAATCAGCGGAATCCATGGTGCAAGCACTGACAGGAAAAGAAAAAGATGTTTTTTTTGAGCACTTTAAACGCCATCGCCGTAACACATCCATCGTTATTAAGGAATCTGACAGGATAGAAGAAATATTAAATGAGTTTGAAACATTTATAAAGCTCAAACGTGGAGTCATTAAAATAAAAAGAGAGCCTATTTTTTTAACGGATTTAGGGAAATACTTCATGGACCTTTTTCCTGGCCTCATTTTTTCTCCCTCCTCAGATCTCTCAGATTGTCAACTATTCATGGATAAAACCCGCCTGCACCAGATTTTGGCAAATCTGTTGATCAATGCCTATGAAAACACTTACAAGATGGGGTACAGGTCCATCACATATCAACCTGAAAGCTTTTTTACTAAACCGGTTTATTTGAAAATTTTCTTAGACAGAGAAAACGTGATCTTTGAAGTGGTTAATGAAGGTAAAATTTCGCAGAAAATCATGAACCGTATGTTGGAACCATATTTTACTTGCGGTCATCACGACGGATCCGGCTTGGGCTTAGCGGTGACTGATGAGCTTGTAACGCTTATGAATGGGCATATTGATTTTGAGAATATAATTGTTGAGGGAAGAAATCATGTTAAATTCAGGATCATTTTCCCCAGTTAGGAAATTATTCTGTAAAAGATGAACTTTGGTAAAGGAAATAAATGACAAAAGAAATGAAAAAAAATAAACTATCCTACGAAGAACTGGAAAGAGAGCTTGACGAAGCCCACCAACTAATTAAAGCCATTCGCAATGGCCATGTGGATACTATTCTCGGTGAAGGCCAAAATACCTTGCGTTTGGAAAATACGAAACTTGCTGAAGAACGAGAACGATTAATCGATGAATTGCATACTGCAAAGGAAAAGGCCGAAAAAGCCACAAAGCTCAAAGATAAATTTATTACCTTGGTTTCACATGATTTAAAGAGCCCATTGGCTACTATGATTGGAATGCTTCAACTAGTGCAGACGAAAATGGAGGCATTCCCGGATACCAAGAAGGCCTTTGATATTTCCTATAGATCGGCCACAAACATGCTTTCCCTGATTGACGACCTTTTAAACATCAGCAGGTTTAAAACAGGGGCTCTCAGGTTAAACCTCAAATTTTTTGATCTTCATTTTGTGGCATCCAAAGTGAAACATGACTTAATACCTGTGGCTTCTAAAAAGGGGGTGGAACTGGAAAGCAGTATCCCCAAAAACACTCGTATTTATGCGGACATCACCCTTTTTTATGAGGTAATAAATAATCTTTTAAGCAATGCTATTAAATTTTGCGATAAAGGGGACAAGATAACGCTATCTGTCCCGGAGGGTGAAGCATGCACTTTAGCGGTTTCAGATACCGGGAAAGGAATAAAACAACAAACCCTGGAGTCCCTTTTTCAATATGAAATAAAAACTACCACCAGGGGAACAGCCGGAGAAACGGGGATGGGCTTTGGACTGCCTTTATGCAATGAAATCATTGCCACCCATGGAGGAACCATGAAAGTGGAATCAAGGCTCAATGAAGGAAGTACATTTTTTGTAGAACTTCCTCCGGTTAAGCCTAAAATATTAATTGTGGAGGATGATAACGTTGTCAGAAAAGGTATTCAGGGAATGCTGCAAGCGGAAGATGTGGATATAATCATGGCCGTGGACGGCAAAGAGGCATTGGAGGTGATTAGCTCCAACGACCCTCATCTGATTTTACTTGACCTCGTTATTCCGAAAATGGATGGGTTTGAAGTTTTGAAACATTTAGGGGAAGACTCAAAATGGAACCACATTCCGGTGATCATCATGACGGCTGATAAAAAAAGGGAAATTCAGGAGCAAGCTTTTGAGTTGGGAGCAGATGATTTTATTTCCAAACCCTTCTCCTCGGCTGAACTGATTCCCAGGGTCATGAAGCTTCTTTACTCTTGGGAGTAGTTGAATGGAAGATGGACCCTCATGTTGATTAGCGTCTATGCCGCAAAGTACCTTTTCTCCATGAATCTCATTGCGGTTTCGGAGGAATTAAAGGCTAAGACAATGGACCCTCCGTTTTCCCCTGTGGATAAATCTCCTATTAAAAACAATCCCGGAATGTTGGTTTCGTTTCCCTCATTAATCCTTGGACAATTCTTGTTGAATTCCACGCCGGACACCTTTAAAAAATTCGAGGGGGTCGTCCCACCCAGTGCATAGACAATGCGGTCATAGACCCGGCTTTCCACTTTTTGTTCCTTAAAATTAACCTTTACCTGCCCATCACTCTCTTCAATACTGTCTATGTTGTTGTCCAGAAATACCCGGACTTTATTCTCTTTCTCCAGCGTGGTGATTTTGTTTCTATTTTTTTCATTCATATAAACAAACTGTTTTTCGCGGCAGGAGAGTTCAACCGCATTCCCCTTCAGCAGTAGGTGTTGGACGTATTCAGCGGCGGAGTCTCCTCCCCCCACAACCAAGACCGAGGAATTTATAATTTCCGTTTCCGTGATGTCAAACTGAGTCTTTTCTTTCAATGACGCGGGAATGCGGTAGTCTGGTTTGTTGGGTTTTCCGAAAATCCCAATTCCTAAAGCACATACCTTACTTTGATAAGTTCCCTTATTAGTAATGACTTCAAACGACCCGTCAGTTTTTTCAACTCTGAGGGCACTGCACCCGTATTGAACCATGATTTTATACTTATCCACGGTTTCCGAAAGCACTTCCAGGGCTTCTTTTTTCTTCATGTCCTGAAAACGCATAACTCCCCTACAGGCAGGGCTCAACCCCTTATAATTGGCGGTAACCAGTTTTTGTTCGGGATACAGCTTCCTGATAACCCAGGCGTTCTTTTCCGCCTTTTCCAGGATGATTACTTTTTCCCGGTTCATGCCTGCAGCGATGGCTTCGGCGGCGAGGGATGTGCCCGCAGGTCCTGCTCCAATTATGACTATATCATACATATTATTTTCCTCTTTCTTAATATGGATGCAGCAAGTGAGGAAACAGATACCCAAAAAAAAACCTTTTTGCGGCGGTTCGCATAAAAGATAGTTTTACAAATGATTGAGGAGCCTGGGGACAAAAGATAGGCAGAGAATGAAGGAGCGGGTAACGGAAGTACCTTTACTTTTTTGCTACCGCTGTCGAATGGGGAGTGAACCGAATGGGGAGTGAAATGAGTGCGGACTTGGGAATGCGGAATTTTTCTCTATGATTTTCCGCACTCCGAATTCCCCATTCCACACTTGATATGAGGAATCAACCTTCGATCATAAGATTGAATCCATCTTGCAAGGTATCGAAGGCCTGGATTTTGTATAAGAGTTCTTCAATAGATTCGGTGGGACTTGCCACTGAGTCTCCTTGGATGACATTCATCCGCTTCGCTATTTTTTTTACGGTGGGCTGCATTCCACAAAGTCCGATGAGTTTTACCTGCTCTATATCAAGAGTTGCCCCAATATCTCCAAAAAAGGTGGAGGAAACTACATTAAACGGCACCATATTGATGAGAATATAAATATCCTTTTGTTTCTTTAAAATTTCTGCGTCCGTAGTCAATTTCACCAGATTCTCCCGTAGCCCCCTGATTTCTTCTCTGGCGTTATCTTCCTTAATGTCTAAACCAAGAACTACCATGTAACCGGAAAAGTACTTATTCTCCATTGTTTTTTCTCCCCTAAAAATGAAAGTTATTTCGTTACCTCGATCATTATAGCGCACTGATTCGGCAAATTCACTAATGATAAAAATTCCACGTCCCCGCCGTGCGGAAGCCTCCGGCAATCCCTGATTTTTCGGGGGGGCAAAGCCATCCCCTTCGTCTCTTACGGAAATCTCCAAACCGCCTCCCCATAAATATTTCCAGCTAATAAAAATGCGTTTTTGGGGATCTTTGCAATTGCCGTGTTCCCAGGCATTGATGAGGGCCTCGCTCAGGAGACTCGCGGCCATGTCGGCGTCATCTTTGTTGGGAAACCGTGGCGTGATGGCTTCTCTTTCGAAAAAATCCTGAAAGTCGTCCATGGCGGTTTCTGTGTTTTCGATTTCTTTTATTCTCATGATTGCCTCATAATTGTGCCGTGATTTTCCAGACTATGCTTCCAAAATCAAAAACGTCACATCGTCTTCCACTTTCCGGCCTTCAGAAAATATCTCAAGATCAACGGCTATCTCCTGCTTCAACTTTTCAATGGGTAGGTCTTTGGAACTTTTGATCACATCGCAAAGCCTTTCCTCTCCATACAGTTCGCCTGTCGGATTTTCCGCCTCCACTATTCCATCGGTAAGCAAGACAAGCCTGGAACCTGTAGGAAATGGAATGGTTATTTCACCGAAGCTCACTCTACCTTTCTGGCCCACGGGCGAACCATAGACCTCCATTTCCTCTCCGGTTGACCCGTTGATGGGAGCCGGATTCCCTCCGTTGGCAATGGTGATTATCTTCTCCTGATGGTCATAAATGGCATAGGTGCAGGCCGCGAATCGCTCACGGGGGATCATGGGCAAAATGTCATTGTGCATTTGGGACAGAAATTCTTTTGGCGAATGGTCGCTCTGTGGAACGGTGATTTCCACAAGGCTTAGGATTCGCATCCCTATCATCGCGGCGGCGGCTCCGTGGCCGCACACATCGGCCAGGAAGAATCCTGTGGCATGGGCGCTAATTTTTTTCACGAAAAAGAAATCACCGTTGGTGTGAAGATAGGGGGTGTGAAACGCGGCTAATTTTAGTCCTCCCCCGTTTGCGATGGCAACCGCTTCTTCGTCCTTCATCAGGATGGCCTTTTGCACGTGGGCTGCTTCCTGGAGGTCCTTCTCTATTTCTTCTTCCAGTTGTTTTTTGGCTGCCTTAGTTTTTTGGACTTCCAGGCAATATTCCACTTTTTTTTGCAGATCTATGGGTTCGAATGGCTTGAGAAGGAAGTGATGGACCCCCATTTCCATGGCTTTTTGGGCCAGTTCAAATTTTCCAAAGGCCGTAAGAATCACTATCTGCAACTCTTTCCCAATATCCTTGTCTCTGAGTGCTTTAATGAGTTCCAGACCATCCATTTCCGGCATCTGGATGTCCGTGAGCAGGAGGTCAAAACTTTCACGGCTCAACAACTCCAATGCTTTCCTACCGTTGGCGGCAGTAGTGGCTTGATGGCCCAACTCTTCCAGGAGTTCAGCGATTAATTCCGCAGTTATTTCTTCATCTTCCGCAATGAGGATCTTACTTGGCATACTTTGTTCCTAAAAAAATAAAGTAATTGTACACGGGGCATGGCTACCGAGTAAAAGAAAGCTACTATTCCATTCATAGGGGGAGTGATGGAGTACCGGAGTAATGGAGTAATGGAGTAATGCGGCCAGGATTTCCGTTTAAACCGGACGTTCGTTGGCCTGGGGTTTTTCCAGTATTCCACCACTCCAGTACTCCAGTGTTCCATTATTCCACCGGTATTGAAACGGCAACCTTTAAAAGCATAGAAAAGCCCATGAGTGCATACAAATAAAATAGTATACAATGAGGAGCTTCTATTACTCCACCCTCTCCCCTTTTTCTTTTTCCACCAGAATTGCATCCATGTCGATCATCTCTTCACCCCCGGCATATTCCCCCGTAGTGGAGTTTACCGCGTTTGCCAGCTTTCGGAGGATTTCGCTGATTTTTCCTATGTTTGCCGATACGCTTTCAAAATAGACACTGGATTTAGGGTCGTCCTTTTCGCAATTGCGTAGCCTGTTAACGGCTAATGATATGGTTTGGAGTGGGTTGGCTATTTCATGATTCACAGATACCGCCGTTGCGCGTAAAACTCCCAGCTTTTCCAGCTCCAGCTTCTCTCGCAATAATTGGGCTATCCGTAGGTGGGCCTCTATCCGGGCGCAAAACTCATCTTTATGCTCCCACGCCATTGATTTCTCAATAAAATCACTCACGCCAAGGCTTAATCCTTTTACTTTATGGGATGATTGCGTGCTGGAAGAAAAGAAGACTACTTGCGGCAGGAGCCTGGTTTTTTCTTCCGACCGGAGTTTCCGGCACGTTTCGAAGCCGTTCATTTCAGGCATTTCAATGTCCAGCAGGACAAGGTCGAAGTCTTTCTCGGCAATTATTTTCAGGGCCTCTATTCCATTGTACGCCGTCTCTATGGGGTACCCCTCATCTGCCAAAAGTTTCTTCATTTTTTGGCAGACCAACTGGGAATCATCCACAAGTAAAATTTTACGCACTGGATTTCCTTTCTCTTCGTTCATGCCGTTGCCCCGCTTTCCCTGGGAATTTTTATGGTGAAGGTTGTTTTTCCCTTCAGGCTGGCATAGCTTATTTCCCCTTTATGCAATTCGATGATCTCCCTGCAAATGAGCAATCCGAATCCGGTGCCTTTCTCTTTTCCCAACGACTTTTTTAAAAAAAACATATTCTCACGAACCTCAGTGGGAATCCCGGGACCGTTGTCGGAAATTATGGTAATGACATGGTCGCCCTCCCCACGGCAAGAAATCTCTATCAGGCCATCTTTGTTGCCGGCAAGGGCCTCGAAGGCGTTTTTGAGCAGATTTTCCATGACCCTGCCAAACCTTTCGGTGTCCACGTCCACTTTCTCGTTGAACTCAATATTGCTGGAAACTTTACAGGCATTTCTTCCGGCAATGACTCCTTCTCTATTGTGGTGAATAACGTCTTCCAGGTAGTTGCCAAATTCAACATTCCTTAAATTCAATTTCATGGAATCGCCACGGGCTATATCCAGAATTTCATTGACCATCCTGGTCAGTTTATTTTTCAATAAAATATTAGATGCCACAAGTTTTTCAATAACCGGGCAATGGAAATTGTTTTCCGTCTGGCAGCGTTCTCCCAGCTTGGTCATCCTGTCTGTTAATAGCAACAAAGTATGCAGGGGATTATTCATGTCATGGACGATTTTCCCAGTGGAACTTCCTATTTGGGCAAGCCGAAGGGTATCCGCTTCTCCCTTTATTTGTAATTTTTTGAACTCCGTCATATCCCGGACAATGGAAATGGCCAGGTGCTCTTTTTCCCACTTTATGGGAAACAAGCTTATATCCACATCCCGTAGCTTTTGGTCCTTTCCCTCAAAGCGGGCTTCCGTTAAGCGGAGAGAGCTTTCCTCCCGGATCGAATCCGATACACTCTCCCCTCCATTTTGCGGACTATCCTTCATCAAATCAGTCAATGAAAGATTCTGCATCTCCTGGAGGCTGTAATCCGTCATCTTCACGGCGCTTTGATTGGCGTCAATGATTTTCATGGTTTGAAGGTCGGTGATGAAAATGGCGTCATTGGATTTTTGAAAAAGGGTGTGATACTTTTTATTGAGTTTCCCAAATTTTTCCTCTTCCGTTAACTTGAATTGCAATCTGGCGTTTTCCTCAATGGCGCTGATAGTCCGATTCAAAGTTTCAGTGAGGATTTCCAACTCCTTTCCTGTGTATTCCGGAATTTCCAGGGATTTATTTTGTCCTTCAGCAATCCTCAAGGCGGAGTTGGAAATGGACTGGATGGGGAGCACTATCCTTTTCCGAATCAAGGAAAACGCAAAGACGAATATGGCAATATTTAGGCACAGAAGGAGGGGGATAAGAATTTTGAACAGGTCAAAATCATGGTTCATCCGTTTTTCAAGGGCTTCCGTCACCCTGTTGCTTATTTCGGTCAAGTACTGGTTTTTGCTCTTTATGTACAATATTGGTCCATCCACCATGGCTGCATGGGAGCCACCATCCAACAAAATTTGAACTTGCTTTTTATAGCTTTCCCACTCTTTTCGATTCTCTTCCAAAATGCTCATTAATTCCTGTGGAAGCCTGGGAATATTTTTATCATGCACAGTCCCTCCCCTTTCCAGGGCGGTGAGGATCAGCTCATACTCCTCCACATGATGATTGACTTCTTCCACAACCAATTTGTCTCCCAGGACAAATTCGTAACTGTGCTTGGCGATCCCCTGGCTTAGCATCCTCAATTTGCCGGAAAGATTAATCTGAGCGAAGCTGAACTCCTCTTTATTAGCGTAAGAGTAAACGAAGGCCGAACCTAATAAGGATATGATGATGGTAAGAGCTAATATAGTGGTGAGCAGTTGGTTTATGGATTTAAAGGGGAAGTTCATTTGCTCAATATATCGGAAAGGGGATTTGGGTTAAAAATACTGATGAAAAAAATAAGAAAACGGTTCAAATAAGGGGGATAGAAGCATAATTAAATAAAAGGGAATTTTACCACAGAGGACACGGAGAACACAGAGAAAGGCAAAAAAAAATAAATTTTTGCTTTTCAGATTTTTCCTGGCTTCCTGCATTCCTTAGCTATTTTTTTATGCAAGAGATAAACTATTACAAAGTTCATAGGTAAATAATATGATTTGAGGGAAAAAAGGCTGATCCACAATGTATGTGCAGTCAGGGCGTATGAAATCCAAAGCAACAGTTGCCTGCTTTTTTGAAATGATGGCCTCCTTGCAATATCCCGAATTATTTCTGTAGACTGGATCAATCACCCCAATGCACTCTCAGAATTATCACTTTTGCTGCTATGCTTAAACCTCAATTCATCAACGGCGTTCTTTTTTTTGCCCTATTCCTTTGGAGTTGGTGCCTTCCTACTCCAGTTGCAGCGGCGGTTCATCAACATGGAGCCCAAAGCAAAGCCTCTTCGCTTCACCACCATACCCACAGTACAAAAAGCCAGGGATTGAATGGTTCCATTCATGAAAGTGTGCCCCATCAAAAAAAATCTCATAAATTTTGCGCCCACGGAAGTTCTTGTCTGATGAACGGCCTCTGTAGTTTGACCAGGCACCAGTGTCATTATGGTGAAAAGGGGATGTCTTCTCAGATCTGTTTCGTAGCCACCGAATGTGGAGGCGGAGATGAAACCCGGGCTGAGTTGAAATCCGGTTTCAGAGAGTTTATTGCAGGATTCTTCCAGTTGAAAAAACCTATGTTCAGTTATTTCCTCCTTCCTCCCCCGAAGGAGTTTTCGGTCGCCAGCATTTCGGGTGACTTGGAACGCCCTCCTCAAAGTACTGTTTCTTAATTTCACTTTCATATTTATTAAAACCTTACCTCAACGGCGTTTTCTGCTGAACAGAAGAAGTACGTTAAACAAAGATCTCTGTCTAGACGGATAACCCGTGGAGTTTGTCTTGGGGTAGGGATTTCAGAAAACATCTACACAAAAATAATGACTACGCAGTAAATGACTATTAATGACGTTTTTCTAATGACTTTTTTTGAATAAGGAGTAACCAATGAATAGAAGAGAAATGCTTACGTCGGTTGGAGGAGTTGGTGTCGCAGGATCTGTAACCACTATGGCGGGTCTGGCATCCGCCAGTGAAAATATGGCAGGGCATGCTGCGGGCCACGCTGCCGCCCATCATGGGGGAGGGGTTAATCAAGCTTTGATCAACTCTGCCCTGGATTGTATGAAGACTGCGGAAATTTGCATCAATCACTGCCTGGATGTCTTAGGAACCGGGGATACCTCTCTGGCGGAATGTGGGAAGGTGGTTCAGGAACTGGAGACCATTTGCAGCAGCCTCTTTAAGTTTGCCAGCTACGACTCAAAATACCTGAACGGGATCTTGGCCGTGGCGAAACAGGTTTGCACCGATTGTGAAAAAGAGTGCCGCAAGCACAAGAAGCACCAATCTTGCCTTGATTGTGCGGACGCCTGTGTAGCGTGTTTGAAGGAGTGCGATCTAATAAAAGCGTAAGCTACGGTCATCATAGTTATATTTTTAACTCCCCTTCTGTTTCAACAGGAGGGGAGTTTTTTTGCCTTCCGGTTTTCTTTATCTTTCTTCCTGCCCTTCCTGGTTTCCTAAGCCATTAAGGTTTTTTCTGTTTTTAAAAATTAAACCAAATCAAATTCTTTTACTCTTAGGAATACAGGAATTACAGGAAACTAAACCCTTCTGTTTATTCAGTAGGCGAGTTTTTTTTCGTGTGTTTCGTGGGCAATAAAAGGAAAGTCATATATAATGTAGAAATTACCGATTACCATTAGGAGGGAAAAATGGCGCAATATAACAAAATGTCGCATCCTGGGCTGATTCTTAAACGTGAATTCATGAGCCCATATGGAATTACAGCTTACCGTTTAGCAAAAGACGCCAACATAGATAATATGACCATAAGTGAAATTACAAGGGGCAAACGTTCCATTAGCATCAAAACCGCCCTCAAGCTTTCCATATTCTTTGGTGTTTCCAATAATTATTTCATTAATCTTCAAAACGAGTATGATATTCGCCTACTCAAAGAAAAAATGTTTGAGGAATTATCGAGTATAAAGGTATTGCAAATTGCGTAATAAAAACCAAACAAAAATCTTATCCCTTAGGAAACCAGGAAGCACAGGAGTTTAAAGTTTTGCTTTTTTCCTGCCCTTCCTGGTTTCCTAAGCCATTCAGGTTTTTTCCTTATTTCTCCAGCAACTTCACGTCGCGTCGAGGGAAAGGAATCTGAATGCCGCCTGCCTGTAAGGCTTGCCATATGGTGTTGTTGGCCTGGTATTTGGACTTAAAAAAACTGCGGGTGGGAACCCAAAATCGTACGCCGATATCTATGGATGATTCTCCGAAACCATCAATGCCCACCTGCGGCGATGGTTCTTTGGCAACGAATTCCAGGGATGCCAGGCTGTCCTGGATGATCTTTATTGCGGCATCGGAATCTGAGGAATAATCAATCCCCACAATATTTTCCACCACACGGTACTCGAAGGAGTTGTGCAGGATTTCCCCAATTATGTGTTTGTTCGGAATGGTGATTTCCTCCCCATCCTCGGTGACTAGGATGGTTGTGGCCAATTTGATTTCCTCCACTACGCCGGAAACGTCTTGCACCTTAATGGTATTGCCCACCACAAAGGGCCGTGTGAGGATAATGCTAAGCCCCGCTCCGTAATTGGAGACAAGTCCCTGCAGGGCCATCCCGGCTCCCAAGGCCAATGCACCCACAGCAGCAAGAAATGGTGTTAAGGATATGCCGAATTTGCCGAGACTGATGATCACAAAGCATACCATTACCACCAAATAAATCACTCTGCCGATAAAGAGCCGCAATGTGATGTCCAACCCTTTCTTTTCACACAAACGAAGGACGACGCGGGAAACGTATCTGGCTAAAAAGTAACCAATAAGCAGGATCAGAATAGCTCCCATTACCTGAAAGCTATATGTGACGAAGAAATCCACAAGTAAACTGTAGACTCGGGTGGCGGTCTCCAGCTCTTCTTTCAATGTGTTTTCCATATGATGACCCTCTATAAAATAAGTCCCGGGAAAAAATAACCGTAATTGTGCAGTGTTTTAAAATAAAAAAATATTCAATCCTACCCCAAAGGGGTTAAATACTTCAGCCCAGGGTTAAGGCATGTGTTTACTACATGCCGCAACCCTGGGTTAAAAAACCAACAAAATTTCAATCCTGAAAGGGTTGCATAAAATAAGTCACCAGCTGTGCTATCTGTTGTGTTACCCCTACAGGGTAAAAAAAATGATGGGAAGGGACCCAGGGTTGCAATACTCAAAAAGCGGAATATTTTAACCCTGGGCTGAAGTATATAGCCCTTTCAGGGCAACTATTGTTTTTACTGTTTGTATAGTTCATGGAGAGAGTTAGCTTAGATACTAATACCAAATTTTAGGGTAATCCCTGTGAAGTGTCAAATCTAACTGCTTGTATAAAATTCACATATTGTAAACACTTCTTGATATTGTTATAATTCACAATATGTAAACAAGGAGAGTATGGTGCATGTAATATCCAAACGACCATTTGTTCTTGCAGCGGAAAAGTATCCCAATCATCGGGAAGCGATTGTGGATGTTTATAAAACGCTTAAGAAAGGTACATTTGAAACCCCTCAAGAGTTAAAAAATGTCTTTCCATCTTTGGATAATTTCAAATATAAAGATAAATGGTGGGTTGTTGATATTGGTGGTAATAATTTGAGACTGATCGCGGCAATCCAATTTGTGCACCATAGGATCTACGTTAAATGCATTTTAACGCATGCTGAATATGATAAATTTTGCAAACGATTTAAGAAAGGAGGTTACTGATGCTAGCTAGCCAGCCAAAATTACTTACAAATTCATTCCTCAAATTTGCCAAACAAGCATCGCATATACTTCATATTCAAACGGAAAAGGATTATGAGTATGCGTTAAACCTTGTTGAATACTTAATTGGTGGTGCGGAAGACTCTGAAAAAGATCCAATAAATGATTTGATTACGATCATTTCAAATTCCATTAGAGAGTATGAATCTAAACAAGATAATATTGTTAAATTTGATGAATTCTCTGAAAAAATGGAACCGGGAATTTCCATGTTGAGACATCTTATTGATCAATATCAGTTAAAAATGTCTGATTTCAAAGAGGAGATTGGTTCCAAACCACTTGTCTCAATGATATTGCATGGAAAGCGAAGTTTAACAAAAGATCATATTGCTAATCTTTCCAAACGTTTCCAGGTGAGCCCAGCATTGTTTTTTTGAGGGATAAAAAGCTGTACTAAGAAAAATACTGGGTGAATATGACGGCGCGGCTAAGCCGCAACCAAAAATATGATTAGCCGCTAAGATCGCGAAGAAGCACGAATAAAAAATAGGCTTTTCCCCTTCGCGACCTTCGTGTTCTTAGTGGCAAAAAAGCTTTTTATTTTAATTGTGAAGAGATGGACTCGCAGTTAGTAAGCAACTAAAAACTTGCCGGTTAAACATTAAAGCGGAAGTGGATCACATCTCCGTCAGCCACCTCGTACTCTTTCCCCTCAATCCTTAGCAGCCCTTTTTCCTTCGCTCCCTGCTCGCCACGGGAGGAAATGAAATCGTCGTAGGAGATGACCTCCGCCTTGATGAACCCCCGCTGAAAATCGGAGTGGATCACTCCCGCAGCCTCCGGGGCCTTGGCCCCCATTTTGATGGTCCAGGCACGCACTTCCTTCTCTCCGGCGGTGAAATAGCTGTCCAGGGAAAGGAGTTGGTGTCCGGCGCGAACCATTCGGTCCAGGCCGGATTCCTCCAGTTCCAGGTCCTTCAAAAACTCTAATTTTTCTTCGGCCTCCAATTCGGAAATCTCCGCCTCGATCTTCCCGCACATGACGACACAACTGGAGCCCTCCGATTTAGCGATCCTTTGAACGGCCTCCACAAGGGCGTTGCCTGTGTGGATATCTTCTTCCGTTACGTTGGCGATATAAAAGAGCGGTTTGGCCGTGAGAAGAAAAAGGTCCCGGATGCATTCCTTCTCGTCGTCGGCCAGGGGAAGAGTCCGCACCGGTGCGCCGTCATTGAGTTGCACGGTCACCTTTTCCAGTACCTCCACAAGTTTCCGGGCTTCTTTATTGCCAGACTTTGCCAGCTTGGCGGTCTTGAAGAGCCGTTTTTCCACGCTGTCCATATCGGCTAGGATGAGTTCCGTATTGATGATCTCGATATCCCTTTCAGCATTCACATCCCCCGCCACATGGGTTACGTCCGGGTCTTCAAAACACCGGACGATGTGGGCGATGGCGTCCACTTGTCGGATGTTGCCAAGAAACTTATTCCCCAGCCCTTCTCCTTTGCTGGCCCCCTTTACGAGGCCTGCGATATCCACAAACTCCATCATGGTGGGAAGGGTCCGTTGGGGGTTGACGATCTCGGTAAGTTTATCCAGTCTCCCATCCGGCACTGCCACCATGCCTACGTTGGGTTCGATGGTGCAGAAGGGGAAATTGGCTGCCTGTGCTCCGGCAGAGGTGATGGCGTTAAAGATGGTGGACTTTCCCACGTTGGGAAGTCCCACGATTCCACAATTAAATCCCATTGGTTCTCCTGACAAAATAAGAGGGTTCCGCATCAATCATCAAGGAGATGATTTCACGCGGCAATATGCCTAACTTATGGGTTTTAAAGGGAATTTAAAACTTTATTCGGAAGGCTGTCATGAAGCAGGCTTTTATTATAGTAGTTCTCAGATTCTTCATCAAGCGGCAGGCGTCTCGCTTTCTAGCGGTAAATGAAAAAACTTGACAAAGTAGCCCATAAACAATTATCTTCTAAGATTCCAATTAGAAAAGGAAAGCGGCGTTATTTTTTTAATTACGAAATAAATGAGAAAAATTGTTACCACATCCTTTTTGTTTTTAGCGGTCTTGGCTTTTGGGGGTTCACCTGCTCTGGCGGCCCAATCCCATAATATGAACATGGGCCATCATGACCATGCTGCCATGAATCATGCGACCATGGACCATTCCCCTGAAGCTGGACATAAGGATGGACATGGAGAAGACTTAAAAGATGTGATTCCCCCGATCCAGGTCGAAGCGCATGGAGAACATGGAAATGGTTCCCATGGTGAAAAAAAATCCTGCGAACATCATGTGGTTTGTCCTACCGACCATCTTTGCAGCCTGAAAGAACATCAGTGTGATACCAGTAATGATTTTGAGGCAACCCAAACTTGTGCCATCTCTTCCGAGTGCGGTGGTGGACTCCCACAGCAGGCTTTTTCACCAACACACGACCACGAATTTACCATCACATCCTTTCTTTACAATAATTATAAAATTTCGATTTTCTTCCGTCCTCCCCCGATGGAAGTTTCGCTTGCCGGGTTCCCCGGTAAGTTGGAACCACCCCCCCAAAGCAATTCCTAGCATTTCACCTAGCAGTTCCCTTTACAACCTGAACGGAAACTTTTCCTTAAATGAGCTTTCAGACAAAGTTTGTCGGCTCGTTGCCATCAGACGCCCTTTTGAAAGCCCGCGATTTTGCCCATGCCATAGGTCATTTGGCTTCGACGGCATTATGGCATTGCTGCTTTGCGTTCGGTTTGTATCACTCACGTAAGAACTAATAAAAGATTTTTGTAACTGCTCTGGTTCAAAGTTCCAGGTTTCACAGTTCGAAGGTTAATAAAGGTTGAATAGCCTTCTCTGTGTTCTCCGTGTCCTCTGTGGTGAAAATTCTTTTAGTTAATTGTACATAAGTATCCAACAACTTCACCGGATAGGTTCACCGATTCCGATATGATTTATAGGAGATCAAGAATGAAAAAACGATTACTTTGGGTATTTCTTTTTATGGCATTTTCTCCAGCATCTATGGCAAACGCCTTCGTGGGTCTTTGCTGCAGCCATTGCGGCGGAAATATGCCTCTTAACATTATAGGCGCGGGAATCCCACAACCCTTTGAGTTCCGTTTCAAGTTCAGCCAGATGTATATGAACATGGAAGGTCTCCGGAATGGAACTAATGATATTACCAGAAGCAAGCTCCTCGGGATGCCTGCCATGGGGAAATATATGGCCGCTCCGAAATCCATGGACATGCATATGTCCATGTTCGGCATGGCCTATTCCTTTACCGATGACTTAGCGCTCATGGCCATGTTTATGGGAAGCAGAAATCGCATGCCCATGGAATTCAGCACCATGATGAAAATGAGCACCGGTGTAAATGGTTTTACCATGGAATCGGAGGGCCTGAACGACACCACCCTTCTGGCCAAGTACCGCTTATATGCCGATGACGATCTCTATCCTACATCACAGCTCTCTTTATTGTTTGGCGCCAACCTTCCCACCGGCTCTATCAGTGAAAAGTTTAACAACCACCCGGTGGCAGCCAATAACAGCAGGCTTCTTCCTTTCGGGATGCAGTTAGGCACAGGGACTGTAGACCCTATTTTAGGAATCAGTTACCAGGGTTCCAGCGACCCGTTCTGGTATGGCGTAAATTTACGTTACACAGGCCGATGGTATGACAATAGCAGGGGATATCATAAAGGCCAGGAGTTCGACTATGATATCTTCGCCATGTATCAACCTTTCGCGAACACGGTCCTCCATGTGCAGCTCAACGGAAAAAACTTAGGAAGGTATAGCAACGAACCGGACAGGCAAAGAA
Organism: Nitrospinia bacterium; assembly: GCA_029261755.1. Taxonomy (GTDB): domain Bacteria; phylum Nitrospinota; class Nitrospinia; order JACRGO01; family JACRGO01; genus JACRGO01. The sequence continues at coordinate 8,957 of JAJDAS010000448.1, read as the reverse complement.
ACAACGGAGACGGGCATGTGATGTACAATCCAAGTAATGGATTCATGACCCCCTTATTCGATCCCCACAATTACGGCGGTTACAAGCTCTATTTTACAGCCGGGGTTCAGTTTCAACCGTTTCCCTTGCATATCATGGAGCTTAGTGTGCAAGTGCCCATTCATCAAGATCTCAATGGTCCACAGTTGAAGGAGGATTTTATGGTGCGCTTCACCTATTACTTCGAACTCCCCACCAAAAAGAGCCGCCGTTACGTTGGAGCAAAACCACCGAAAGAAATGGGTTTTTAAATTTGTAATTAATCTTCGGTCAATTGCCATTTTTTGTGAAAGGTACTCATGATGAAAAACAAAAACTATTTTTTCCCGGGAATAATTTTTCTGTTTTTAATGGGCTGCGCTGGAATGGCCGCCAACTTGCCGGATGCCGACTCCCCAGAAGCGAAACTCTACGAAGAAAAATGCACCACGTGTCACAGGGTAGCCCACCCCAAGAGGTTCTATCCGTCTCAATGGGAACATTATGTTCGGCTGATGAAATCCAATATGAAAAATAAGGGAATGTCTCTTGCGCCGGAGGATGAAAAGGTGATCCTTAACTATCTGAAGAAGAACGCTAGATAAAACGTTTAAGAGGAGTCGTGGTTCTGGGTTAAAGGACTAAGGCTCGGGTGAAGGGGCCAGATTGATCAAGATCAGTCCCAATTTATTGCAAAGGCTGGCTACGGAGGAAAGTAAATATGGAGTACATCGACTGTGTCGATGATATGAGTAAAACCCCTTCCTTATTGTTTTTCTTCGACCTTCTTGCTGGGAAATTAGCGGGTATTTAAAAAAGATTATCGGTAGCCTTGCTTCCCGACAACCCAGAACCGGGAACCTTGAACCGTGAACGGTTACTTAAAAAAAAATGAAAAGTCTAAACCAAAATAAAATTCTACGGATAAAAATAATCGCTTTATGTCTGCTTCTTTTTTCCTGGTTTCAATCAGTGAGCTTTGTGGCCGATGTTGAAGCAGGTTCCTTTAGCGATTTTGGCGTCATTCGCCCTGAGGAAAGCAGGCAGGCGCCTATTTTTTCCTTGAAAGATATGAAAGGTAATGTTGTTTCCCTAGAAGATTTCCGTGGGAAAGTTATTTTGCTGTCCTTTTGGGCCACATGGTGCGCACCATGTAAAGAAGAAATGCCGGGGATGCAAAAGCTTTTCCAGCATTTTCAGGGTGACGATTTTGCGATGTTAGCTATTTCCATTGACAAATGTGACAAAATGGATTTGGAATCTTTTGTTGAAGAGATGAAGGTGGACTTCCCTATTCTGATAGACAAAGACCAGACGATCCGAAATAAATACTTTATTAATTCTCTTCCCACCTCGTATCTGATCGGAAGAGACGGCAAGTTCCAGGGATTTGTTTCCGGACAAAGAGATTGGGATAGCGAAGAAGCACGGGAGTTAGTTTTGGAATTGCTTCAAGAAAAAGTCGTAGGAAAGCCATAAAGGTTGCAGGTTTGCGGCAAGGACAGGGGCCAATAGAGTGGGATTCCGATAAAATATTGAGCTCCATTGACGCCATGGTGCAAGACCGAAGGACGAGCGCTTCGCGTTGACGAGGGACGAATACCCATTCCCGGCGGTTGTTTTTTTTGGAGTGTAGCAACCGTGTTGCTACTTAAAAAGCATCTACCTTTGAGTATTTGAAAAGAAAACATTTTTTCATTAACTTAATGATACTGATGGAGCACGGTGGGAGCGAGAGAATAATAAATTTTAAAATTAGTGCAATTAGTGTAATTCGTGGTTAAAAAAGTTTTTGTTTTTCTTGTGTCTTTGGGACTTGGTGGTTTATAAATTCAATAATGAAAAAAAACATTTTCACATTTTTAATATTTTTTATCTTCCTTGGCTTTGGGGCTAACCCGACTATTGCAGCCCAATCCAACAACATGGCTCACCATGACCATGCCGCCATGGACCACTCCATGGAATCAGTCAGAGGAGACATCCATGGAGAAGACCTGAAAGACGTGATTCCCGCTATCCAGCCAAAAGAAAATGGGAAGCATGCCCATCATGGGAAACCGAAGGAAAAAAACTCCTGCGAACATCATACGACTTGCCCGTCAGACCATGTCTGTAGCGCTAAAGCACATCAATGTAGTACCGAAAATACTACTCCAGTGAAATATCAAACCTGCTCCATCTCTTCAGAGTGCGGCGGTGGTCTTCCCTGGCAGGCGGCAGTTTCACCAACGCACGACCAGGAATGCATCCTTAAGCTTCCTTTTTTTCAAAATTTAAAGTCTTCGAGTTACTTCTTACCTCCCCTGGTAGAAGCTTCGCTAGCCGGGTTCCCTGGCGGGCTGGAGCGTCCTCCCCAGTTCTTTTCCTAACATTCCATATTGGCCGGCAAAGTTTTTTTAAAGGGGCTATTTGCGCCTTCTTGCGATCTTTTGCGCCCTCTCACGGATTTTGCCGATTAGGAAAAGAAGAAAAATATGGTTTTCTCTTAAGCTACCGTCCGGTTCCCAACTTAAATTTATAGTCGCGGATTCTCCCCCCGCGTCTTCGGGAGCCTCGGTGGAGGCAAGCGTGAAGTATTGGGATGATCCCCTATAACTCCCATTGCTCATATACGAAAACCATGGGCCTTTCGCGCTGAAATCCCTTCTTTTTCATAAGCGGTTTAACCCTGCGTCTCCTCCGGCTTTGCCGGCCAATCCCTGGAATTTGTCCACTCATTTGGTTTCGCCGTCATTATATAAAACGTCATTACGCTTCGCTGTCATTGAACTGCGTTGTCATTTGGTTACGCCGTCATTAATTGACCACCAATGACCATCAATGACGGTTCACAGTGACGGTTTTCAATGACAATCAATAACTATAAAAAAAGGTAAACAAAATGCTGGAAATTCTTGAAAAAGGCGGGTTGCTCATGACACCCATTTTATTGGCTTCCGTGGTGTCCGTGACCCTGACGCTGGAAAGAGTCCTGTTTTGGATGGGCCAGAGATCGGAGGTCGCACCCGAAGACATTATAAAACTTGTGAGCAAGGGAACCTTCGACAAGGCTTTAAAAATGGCGGAGGGAGCAAAGGCCGCCTCCATCATGGTGCTGAAGGAAGGGCTCCTCCACAGGAATCCACAGCCGCGACTGGCCATGGAAGCCGAGGCGTTGAAGTCGCTTGCGGGCATGAACAAAAATCTTTCCGCCATGGACACCATCATCACCCTGGCGCCACTATTAGGCCTCTTGGGAACCATCATTGGGATGATCCAGTCCTTCGGCATCATTTCGGAAACGGGGTTGGGGAATCCTAACGCGGTGACCGGCGGCGTTGCCGAGGCGTTGATTGTAACCGCAGCCGGAATTTTTGTGGCGGTTTCCACCCTCATTCCCCACAACTATTTTTTGTCAAAATCAGAAAGGGCCGCAGAAGAGATGGAAATGTACGCCACAAAAATGGAGGTGGCCTTGGATTTGGGCAATGCAATGCAATCGTAACTATTCAGACCCCATGGAGTGATGAAGGATGAAGGATGGAATGGTGGAGTAATGGAGTAATGGAGTGATGGAGTAATGGAAAACCATAATATGAAAGAGAAAAACCATGAAAATTAGAAATCTTGCCAGGAAGAAAAAAAAGGCGCGGATAGAAATTATTCCCATGATCGATACCATGTTTTTTCTCCTGGTGTTTTTCATGATCGCCACCCTATCCATGACGGTGATGCGAGGGATGCCGGTGAATCTGCCCAAAACGGAAACTGGGAAAAAGATGGAAAAGGAAAATCATTTTCTAACCGTTTCCAGTAAAGGCGGAATCTATCTCGACAAAAAAAAGACACCCTTGGATGAGGTGTATCACTTTTTGAAGGAGGAGATTTCTTCAAACCCGGAAACACTCGTGATTATCAACGCGGATGCAGAGGTGAATCACGGCAGAATCATGGAGGTCATGGATACGGTGAAGCTGGCTGGAGTCACCAAACTGGCCATCGCCACCAAGCCGAAGGAGAAAAGCGATTGATGATCGATGATTGATGAATGACGATTGAAATGCTTTTAACCCTTAACTTGGAACCGATTTTTAAGTAACTACCATGAAAGAAAATATTCCTAAAGGCATCAAAATTCCTTTCGCGGGGTCTATGGTTTTCCATGGAGTTCTATTTTTCTCCCTGGCAACTTACTTGCCAGTGGCAAAGGAACCGCCAATGGAAATTACCCCCATTGAAATGATTCAAATGGCGGAAGAGTCTCCGGCGCCGAAAAAAATGGGCTCCTCTCCTTCTCCCATTTTGGCACGGGCGATGGCTTCCGCCGCTCCCGCCGTTGAAGCCGCCTCCGCTCCAGAGGAGCCGGCAAATGAGGCGCAGGCCATGGAAGAAGAAAAACCGGAACCGGTGGTGGAAAAGCCTGTGGAACCGGAGCCGGCACCCAAGGAAATAGTTGAAGCAACTCCGGTTCCTGAAAAAGTGGTGAAGGTAAAGCCGGAGCCAAAGGTAGTTGAAAAGGAAATCACCAAAGTGGTGAAGCCGGAGCCTGTTAAGGAAAAACCCAAACCGAAGCCGGTCCGAAGAGTTCCTAAGCCGGTTCCGGTAAAGCCGACTCGGGTTCCTGAGCCGATTAAAACAGCGAAAATCCAGGAGACCAGCAAAACGCAGGTAGAAAAGGTTATTCCAAAAGCAACGGCGACCCAGGCAAAAGCGGGAGGGAATGCTAACAAACTTCCGGTTTTTCCTTCACCCAAGGCCATGGGAAACATGCCCTGTTGCGCCACCGGAGAGCCGAAGGGGTCCGAGCACGGAACGGAAGGAGAGAGCAGTGCGGTGAATGCGGACGAGATGGCCCTTTTCAAGGAAATGGTAAGAAAGAAAATAGAGAAGGCCAAACGCTACCCCTCTTCTGCGAGAAGGAGGGGGAAAGAAGGGGCCGTTCGGGTTCGATTTACCATACAACCCAACGGCGATGTGGCCGAGATACAAGTTGTGAGTCCGTGCCACTGCGAAATTCTCAACAAGGCGGCTTGCAAAGCCGTAAAAAAGGCGGGCCCTTTTCATCCTCGGCCTGCCGGGCTGGAGAAAAAGGACATTAAAATGGAAATAAGGGTTGCTTACAGACTTAGGTGAAAACGTTTTTACATTGGAGCATGAAACATGGAAACAGTAGAGAAAACTGAATTGGAAAAAAAACTGGTGGTTAAAGGGAAAAACCTTCCCCTTGCCATCACTTATAAAGTAAAGGAATATATCCTGATGCTTACAAAAAACGACAAGTTGATTTTAAATAAAGCTTTTAAATAGTCAGCCAGCAAGCCATCCCCTAACGGGAAAGCCAGCAAGCCGATCAAGAGCCGGGTGAGGCGCCTTTTTGCGTCCTTACGCCTCATGATCGGCTTTTTTTTATTCACAATTAAATAAAAGATATAGAACACGGATGACGCAGATGACACGGATCTACACGGATTTTAAAAAAAATATTTTATCCGTGCAAATCTGCGTTATCCGTGTCATCCGTGTTCCATTAAAATTTTAAAATTTAGGAGGAATTAATGAACTATTTTCTTTGCGCAGTTGTTTTATTAATAGGAATTCACACTGGGAAAGTTCACGCGGAAGAGTCGATAGAGCATGGAACCATCCAGGTGGAATCCGTTACGGAAGAAAAGGAAGACGAGAAAAAGTCTAAGAAGAAACATGCTACCGAAAAAAAACAAGAGCAGGAAACCGTTGAGGCTGAGCCTACTTACGAAGAAGAAATGGAAGACCTGGGAACGGTGCAGGTGGAATCAAGCACCATTGATGACCGCTTTGAATCCAAGCGATCCGAACCATCCAACGTAGCCGTAATATCCGGTGAAAAGCTGGACAATGCTCACGTGCAAAACCTACAGGAGGTTTTACGGGCTATTCCAGGACTTACCGTAGAATCCCGTCCCGGCGGCGATTCATTAAAAATCCATATCCGGGGCGTGGAAAACCAGAGGTATATGGGAGAGAAACCTGGTGTTGCTGTGGTCATAGACGGTGTGCCCGTTTTCGAACGAACCGGTAGAGTCAATATCGACATAGACAACATCGAGTCCATCAAAGTCATCAAGGGTGGGGCCTCTTATCTTTTCGGAGAGGATGCTCTCTCCGGTGCGGTGGTCATCACCACCAAACGTGGCGCCAAGATGGCCGGTTATAAATTTGATATAGAAGGAGGTACCTTTGGCTACCTTAAGGGACTGGTAAGGGCCGGTGTCTCTACCGATAAATTCAGTGCGCATGTACAGGGATCACACCGGAAAATAGACGGCTACCATGAAGACTCCGGCAGCACGTCCAGGTATTACAATGGAAAGGCCCAATATTACTTTTCCGACTTAACGGACCTCACCTTCGGCTTTGAACACTCCAAACGCAAAAAGGATAGTCACGGCACCGTTAAAGGCGTAATTTCAGCCAAGGAAAATCCCGAGAGTATTGACCTCGGAGATGGGTTGGGCAGGGACTATACCCGCAAATATGACGTGGCCCTGGAAAAGTACTTTCTCAACTTTTTTCATGAGGTGGATGAAGATAGCAACCTCATGATGAATCTTTACCACTTCAGTGACACCACGAGTTTTCTTTCAGCGCCTCAAAAATTTGACGCTGCCGGCCAAGCGGTTACCGCTGTGGACGCGTACCTCAATGGAATCGCATACGACCAGGTCCAGCGCGGTTTTAAAGCGGAATGGCGATCCGGGTTTGATAAATTCGGATATATGGCGGCCATCGACCTTCGAAGAAATGCCTACAAAGAAAAGAGTGAAACCCTGGTGGACTATAAAACTTCCGCCAGGTCACGCACGATTTTCAGGGAAGGAACCAAGACTCAGGATGATGACACCCTGGAACGTATGTACGCCGGATACGGCGAAGTGGTGTACAAACCATGGAGCAATTTGGCCATAACGGGAAACGCGCGTTTTGACAGGATCAAGTTGGATTACAAGGACTTGTTGCAGAATATTTCACTTGCAAAGGCCTTTCATGTTTTCTCTTCGCGTATTGGAGCAAATTATAACGTTACAGATAACTGGGACATTTATTCAAATATGTCCAGCGGATTCCGAACCCCCACGGCCTCCCAGTTATTTGCCGGGGATATAAATCCCACAGGGAATACGGCGAGTAATCCTGACCTTAAACCGGAGAAAGCCATTAATATTGAGCTTGGAACTCGTGGTAGGGGTGAACTGTTCGGCGTAGGTTTCGAAGTGGACGCGGCCATTTTTCAGATAAACCGTAAAGACTTTATTCTGGCAGCAGCCGGCCAGTATTCCACGCCGGAAACCGGGGTCATGGACAAATACGAAAATATAGGCGGAGTCAGAAGCCGGGGGTTCGAGTTGGCCGTGAACACTGACAAGTCGAAACTCATTTACTTTGATCTTGCTTACACTTATCTAAAAACCAAATTCACGGATTACCAGAACTTCAACCTGACCTTGGGCAATCCCTACCGAAACCCCACAATCGTCTCCTACAACAATACGGGCAATGAAGTACCCCGTGTTCCGAGGCATCACTTGAACCTCACGGGGACTATAACACCTTTGCCGGGACTGACAACGGCCCTGGAGTGGGACGTTCAAAGCGAGTCCTATGCCGACGAGTTGAACTGGATAAAGATTCCCGGACACGGGACCTTAAATTTTCTGCTTAACTATGACTTCAAGTGGAAAAACAAGAATGTGGCTTTCTTTACTCGCATAGAAAACGTGCTGGATCAGCCGTATTGGAACAATGCCCGTTCTCATGGAGACACCAACTATGATGGCGTGTACGACGATCATGATGTATCCATCACCATGGACCCCGGCACAACAGTGACGGTGGGGGTAAGCATGACTTTTTGAGGATAAGGGTGGCATGGACGGACAAGCAAAATGGTTTCGTTCGTGCCACCAGTGCTGGAGTGAAGGTTTTTTTTCTATTCAACATATTAAAACAGTAATTCAATTATGCACCGAAGCTGACCCAAAAATTGCGTACTGATCACGGTTTTTTTGTGGAACCCTTTCAAAATTAATGAATGATGAATGAGACTGTTCACAGGCCCGGAGGGCCGAAAGCATATAGCCTGGGGCAAGGCCCCCGGAAATCGAGAAAAAACAAATAAGCCCTGAAAGGGCGAAAGAACATCTGTTCCGATTCTTGTGAATTTCGGAATTTGAGAGGAACAAAGGAGGCTTTTCTTTCGCCCCGTCAGGGCTTTAATGATTATTTTAACAGGCTCCGGGGTCGATGCCCCCGGCTATACGCTTTCGGCCCTTCGGGCCTGAAAAATTACTAATTAAAATAAATATGGAAAGGAGGTGTTAGTCGGACTTTACAGGAACAAAGCAGTCTAAGTATTGAAAAAACATAATCTAACTGAAACCTTAAATAGGAGAATCTTTCCATGAAAAAGCTAATTGCAGCCACAAGCGTCTTGTCTCTTTTGTTTTTATTTTCAGGCACAAGCTTTTCTGAAACCAAGCACCATGGCCATTATTCGAAGGGTATGGACGGTCACAAGTATATGGGGCATGGAAAACATGGCTCCAAGTGGGGCGGGTGGTGCCTCTTAAAATACAAGACGGAACTGGGGCTTACGGAAGAACAGCAAGCAAAGATTAAAGCTCTGAAAACGGAAAATCAAAAGCAGGCCATCATGCGTCAAGCCGATATCGATGTGGCAAAGGTGGAACTGAAGGAACTCATTCATAAAAGTGGAGTGGATAAGGAAGCAGTTAAAGCCAAGATAAAAGAAGTATACGGCAAAAAGGCTGACAAGCGAATCGCCCGATACCTGCATAAGCAGGATGTAAAATCCGTCTTGACCCCGGAACAGAAAGAGAAGTTAAAGAAGATTTACACCATGGCAAAAAGTAAAGCACCAAAAAAAAGTTGTCCACTGTAAGTTAAAACAAACAAAGAGA
>JAJDAS010000447.1 GCA_029261755.1 Nitrospinia bacterium | reverse complement strand
AAGCAGTGACACAGTCCCTGCACTCCATAAAAAAACAGGCAACCGAGCCAGTGCGAGGATCGCGAATGCTTCCATTCGGTTCCACCAGCCGTTGAATATTCCATAATGTTTTTACGATTTTCCTTCCGCATTTTGATTGCCCTGGCAATCGCCACCGGCTCTTTCCAATTGGCATGGGCTGAAACCGGCAAGACGTCGTGGGTAAATAACGACGACATGCTTCTGTTTTATGAAGCCCTGGTCAAGATCCGCGAGAAAAGCCTCAAGCCGGAATCCTCCCGCCAGATCATCCATAAGGCCATCCGCGCCTATTTGCGGCAACAAAATCTTTTCGCCGACTACCTCCCGCCTGAAGAATACAAGGCTTTCAAGCGTTCTCAATCCGATAATTACGCCGGAGTGGGTATGGATATCTTTCGGGACCGGTCTGGCAAGGTCTTTTGCGTCCCTTTCCCAAGAGGTCCTGCGGACAAGAGTGGCCTCAGATACGGGGACACGCTTTCTTTCATCAATGGCCGCACTGTGGAGGGCCTTTCCATTTTCGCCATGGGGACCCTGATTCGCGGCAAGGAGGGAACCTCCGTAAGCCTCAGTATCAAAACCCCAAGAGGCTCCGTGAAACAAGTCTCCCTCGTCCGTCGCCGCGTCCATTTCCCCTCGGTTCTCCTTCGGAAGTCCGACGGAAAGCGGGTAGTGAAGATCTTTCGCTTCAACAAAAAAACCGCCGTTGAACTGCGAGAGGTGCTGGAGATCCTGGGGCCGGGCAAAGCCATCATCATAGACCTCAGGGGAAATATCGGTGGAGATTTTTATGCGGCCATGGAAGCCGCTTCCCTGTTTCTGGACTCAGGACTAAAGATTGTTGATTTCAAGGACCGCAAAGGAATCACGCCACATTTGGCTACTAAGAAACCAGTGGATTCCAGTTCCCGGTTGATTCTGTGGCAGGACCGGCTCACCGCCAGCGCAGCCGAGGTCTTCACCGCCGCCCTGGTCCAGAATAACCGCGCCGTTTCCATTGGAGTAAGATCCTTCGGCAAGGGAGTCGCCCAGCGAATTGTGGAATTGTCCGACGGCTCCGCTCTCTTTGTAACGGACGGAGCGTTACGGTCGCCCGACAAAAACTTTTTCCACCTTCGCGGTCTGGATCCCACCTACCCCATAAAACCAAATCCATCCTCTGCGGACAAAGCCTACCTGGCCAAGACGAGAGAGATTCTGAAATAAGGAAGTGGTTTTGGTTTAGAGCAGCAACACGGTTGCTACACTCCAAATAACCCCCTTCCTCTAGTTTTTAAAGCCGAAGCGAGGCAGGCGTCTATTTGCTTGTTCCCCATGAACGGTTACAAATTTCATCGCTTTTAACCTTGAACCTTGAACCCCTGAACTTTGAACCTTCGTTTTTACCCCAAAATGCCACTCAAAACCATCAAACTCATCATTGAATATGTGGGAACCAACTATTGCGGTTGGCAGATCCAACCCAATGGAACCACTATTCAGGAGATTTTGGAGAAGTGCCTGGAGAAAATAACAGGGGAAAAGGTTAAGGTCCATGGGTCCGGGAGGACCGATTCCGGCGTCCATGCCGAGGCCCAGGTGGCCCATTTCCGTGTGGATACCCGCATGGAGCCTGTGCAATTCCAGAGAGCACTGAACAGCCTCCTTCCCGGGGACATAGGCGTCAGTGAAGCGGAAGAAGAGTCCCATGATTTTCACGCCCAGTTTTCCCAAAAAGGAAAACGCTACAGGTACACCATTTATGCCTCGCCATATGTGTCCATCTTTGAATATCCCTTCGTATGGCATCTTCCCTATACCTTGAATGTGGATGCCATGAAGGAAGCGGCCACCTATCTCGTGGGCAGACACGATTTCGCTGCCTTTCAGGCGTCTGGAAGCGATGTCAGGACCACCGTAAGGGGCTTAACGAAATTGGAGATCACCCAGCGTGATGGAAAGATCACCTATGTCTTTGAAGGGAGCGGTTTTTTGAAGCATATGGTTCGGATTGTGGTGGGCACCCTAGTGGACTTTGGTTTTGAAAAGAAAAAACCGGGGATGATGAAGGAAATTCTCGAATCCAAAGACAGGCAAAAAGCGGGCCGAACCGCTCCATCCCAGGGACTTTGTTTGGAGAAGGTTTATTATTAAGAAAGGCATTGAGAGATTGAGTGATTGAATCATTGAGAGACTGAAAATGATTCATTGGTTTAATGTTTTATTCGTTCTTCCCAAGTTAATCTCATCCGCAAAGAGTATCTGCAACAATCGCGAGACCACCCTGGCATCTTCCAAGTAGGAATCCATCTTACCGAAACCGGAAAGGCGGGCCATGGGGACCCTTTCCAGGGCGTCCACTTTGTGGATTCCCCCGCCCAGGGCTAGGAGCTTCAGTTGAGTGGAAACGCTGAGTGCCCCGTGCTTCAGTTGGACGCTTGCCCCCACTGGCGTGGCCAGCTTCAACTTTGAGCGCAAGTCAACAATGCCGGGATTGCTTTCCTTGGGGTCGATTAGCCGAAGTAAATGGTCCAGGCTCTCCTCCCCGATCCTGGTGAGATTGATATCCAGGTCCATCATCCCGATGCCGAAATCTTCCGTGGAGTCGGGATCCGGCAAGGGTAGCTGGAGAACCAGGTTGCCGTTCATCACGGACTTCTTTCCCGCCTCCATTTTTAGCAACCGGCGGCTGTCCAGTCCTGCAAATTCCAGATTCAGCCGCACCTTTCCAGCATCCTCGTCTGACTCCAGGCTCATGCTCCCAACGGCGTAGCCGCCCAACGCCTTGAAGGCTACGCGGTCCAGGGAGATGGCGTTGGATCGGATGGAAGGTTCCACCCTCACCTGGAACGTCTCCTGACCCAACACCTTTACGGACTCCATGGTGATCTTCTCTTTTTTGGATTGGTGGGGGAAGAAGGTTCTGCCCAGGGCGCTCATGGATTTCACCACCTCTTGGCGGGTCCGGGAAGGTTTTTTTGCTTTCCCGCCCAAGTAAAATTTCTTCGTTAAGGGGAGGCTGCCATGCATTTTTTTGATCTCGGCCAGGCTGCCATGGCGCAGGTTGAAATTATCAAATTCCACCTGCCCCTCCATTGTTAAATCTTTCTTAGGATTCAGCTTCACAAGGAATCCGGCCTCCACCTTTCCTTTGGCCTCCGTTCCTTCCGGCAGGGTCAAAGTCTCTGGGAAATGAAAGGTGCTCCTGGTGGTTAACGAGGCGTCCAGCTTGGTAAGAATATTTTTCAGATTGATGGGAAGGTCTTTTAACAGAAAATCCGATAACCCGTGGATCTCTCCCTCCACCTCTTCATGGAACCCAAAAGCTGGAGCCCATAACTGTAAGTTTTTTATCTGTATTCCATCGGGGAGTTGATAAAGAAAATCACCCGCCGTCTTTATGAAAAAGGGCGGGAGACCTCCTTCGGAGAGCTCCAGTTGTGCCACGAAGATTTCCGGCTTCAAGCGAACCCCTTCTTTACCATAATGAATGATTATAGGGCCATCCATTTCGTTAGCCTCTAACCCCTGTTCGGGGAGGGAGAGACCCGCCTTTTTCAGTTGGATCTTACAATCCATGGTTAACGGCAGAGGCTTTCCCGGAAAGAGTTTTAAAATTTCCGAGTTCGGCAGGGTTCCCTTGGCCGCCAGGGAAAGATCCACTTCACCCTTGGCCTGGAATTCCGGCGTGGCGGGAAGGAGGGAAGGCGGCAAGAATTTTTTGAGATTAGACAAACGAAGGCTGGGGAGCTTCACTTTTGCAGCAAAGGATTGATCCGGCGCGGCGAATTCTCCTTCCATATTCCACTTCATCAAATTCTTGACGGAACCCAGAAACTTGGTAAATTGATACGTCCCCTTGGAGATGTCACCCTCCGACTGAAACGAAAGGTCCAGATCGAGAGGCGGTCCGCGCCACTTCTTAGACGAAGAAAGCCCTTTGCCCTTCAATCGCATTTCCCCTTCCACCTTGGCCGTTACCCCGTTGTATTGCCCCTTCAGGGTGGAGTCCAGCTCAAAGGGCCGCATGGACAGGTCCAGGGATGGGTAAGCAAAGGCAGCTTTGGAAAGTTTGGTTCGGGTAACAACTTCCAGCTTTTCGGGTCCATTTATCGACATTTTCCCCTGTATGGAGGTGTTGTTGTGTAAATTTCCCTTCAAAGCTTTTACCTTCAGCGCCTTAGCAATCTTCCCAGCGCCGGGGAGCTTTATGGCTTTGCCCATATCTACCCAGAGTTCATTTTGGATTTCCAGGCTTTCCTTGCCCAGGTTTTTCACTGACCCCGTGGTTTCCCCGCGAACAATCTTCCCGGCGGCCCATTTCAACTGTTGGATTTCCAGGTTTCTTTTTCCCGCATTCCCATTTAACTTTCCCTGCACATGAAAAGGAAGTTTGAGTTCCTCCCCATTCGTCAAGTAACGCACCACCTCTCCTACCCGGAAACCGAAATCCGCTTCCACATTTTCCTCGGCGTCCATGCCGGCACGGATTTTTCCGTGGGCTTTGTTCAGTTCCAGGAGAAGAAACTTGGCATGGGAAAAATCCATCTCGCCGTCCACAAATCCTGCGGCCAACTTGGTGGCACCTTTCTCACTGGAACCATCCACCTTCCAACGGAGATCCCCCGCAAGCCCTCGCAGGGAAGCTTCTTTGCCAAACTCCAAATCCAGATTCTCCATATGCACAGCGCCTTCTCCCTTGGCCTGGAAGCGTTGTGCCGGGAGATCGCCTTCAAAAGCGAGGGCCGCCTTTTCCACCGTCACCTTTCCACCCACTTTCAAGTGAGGAAAAAAGCTGGAGAGGATTCCGGCCAGGCTGTCCAGGTCCACCACCCCGTCCAGGTTTAAATTTCCCTTGGAACCTTTGCTATGGTCCACGCTTCCCCGCATGTTCATCTTGTTGTTCCCCGGCAGGTCCAGGGTCAGGGAATGGAGGACCAGTTTTTCATCCTCCCAAAGGAGAGTGAAGTTAGGTTCCACGGCAAGAGAGGTGGTCTGTTTTAGCTTCTCCGACAGGATCTCCAGTCGGGGGAAATCCAGCTTTCCGGCCAGGGTGAGAGAGGGTTCTTTTTTCAACACCAGTTTGAGATCCAGCTTCGCGGGGGTGGAGATTTTGGAGCCCTGTTTGGGCGTTGCTTTGATCATTTGGAAAGCTGCGGAAATCTCCGCCTCTCCCTGGTTTTCTCCGGTCAAGTGTAATTGTACGCCATTGGTGAACCCTTCCAGTTCCAGATTGGGCGCTACCAGGGATTCCAAGCTAAGCGCCAGGTTCCCTTCCAAGGAAAGCAGTTTGTCCTGCTTCACTGCGTACTTAGGGGTAGCCCACCGGCAGGAAAGTCCCTGGAATCGACTCAACCCCAAGTCTCCTTCTTTCAGGGTGACGTCCAGGTCCAGCGCACCGGAAAAGGCTCCGGTGGTATCGCTTTTCACTTGGTCCAGCTTCAAATGGCCGTTCAGATCCAGTAGGGAAATTCCCAAATCTTTTTCCTCTGCGGAGATCCCCTGAAGGGTAAGTTTCCCGGAGGTGGTGGAGTGCATTTCTCCGTCCTCGGCAAGGGCAGCCTTCAGATTCAGGCCCTCCACCAAAATCTTCCCGGAGGAGCGCAGGGCGGGGGAAAAGGGTCTGGCCAGCGGGGTCAGGGGATCCAGTTGCAAGGCAATATCCTCCACGGCAAGTTCCACGCTCGGCAGTCCGAAAATGTCATGAATGGCGCCACTTACCTGGACTCGACTGCGCTCCGTTAAATCCACGGCAAACTTATTGATCTTTACTTCCCCGGCTTCCAGATTGAGATGCGAGTCCAGGGAAAATTTAGAATTGGAGGTGACGGTCTCCTCCCCGTGTTTGAACAGGACGTTGTGGAGTCCCAGGGAAGCTTGAAAGGAGATGTCCTCAAGACTCGTACCCGCAAGTTTCCCTTTAATGCCAGGTTGCAGGGAGAGCGAAGCGGACTCGGACCCGCCTTCCTTCTTGGGTATGGTGAAATGGGCATTCAAAAGAGAGGGATTGGTATCGTCCCCGTTCTCGCTAGCCGCCAGCTCCATCTCAACACCTCCCAGTGATACGGCCAGCCGGGCGGTTAGGTGGAATCCTTCCCAATTCATGTCGTAAAGCTCATCTTTTACTCTAAGAGAAAGGCCGCTGATCTCGAAGGATTGCACATCTATAGCCAGGGGGAGGAAGGGGAAGGAGAATCCAGTGGCAGGAGCGGATGTTTTTTCGGAAGCGAGGTATTTTTCAAAATTCCATACATCGCCTACCCTTTCCAGGAAGAGGGTAGGACGGTCCATCCCCATTTTATGAATGAGGAGTTTTCCTTTCAGCAGGTGGGAAGGGCTATACTCAAGGTAAATTCTCTCCACCTGGAGCGGCCCCTTTTCTCCTCCTATGGAAATGCCCTTGGCCTCTAATCCACGGGTGAGGGAAAGGGACATTTCCCGGATGCGAACCTGCTCCCGCAACATACCGCTCAGCTCTGCCTCCGCCATGGAGCGGACCTTTTCTGCAGGGAAATAGAGCTTGGCTGCAATGGCTGCCCCCGCAACGAGGAGGAGGAAGAGGGAGAAAAGGGTTAGGAGTATTTTGAGGGTTTTTTTCATCTGATTTATTTTTTAGCCACCAAGTCACAAAGACACAAAGAAAGAGCAAAAACCTTCTGAACCACGAATTCCACAAATTAACACGAATTAAAGCCCCAAAGAGTTAGTTGAATTAGTGCTTAAATCTTTTTACTCTTTGTTCTTTCATCTCTTCGTGCCTTGGTGGCTGAGTAGTTACAAAAAAACTTAAAAAACCATTTTCATCTTAGGAAGGCAGGAAATGCAGGAAGGTTCTTTATGCTCTTTTTGCTTTCCAGGTTTTTCCCGGCTTCCTCTATTCCTAAGCGATTTTTTTAAAGTATTATAGCCTAAACTGAGCTATTTGATGGTATCAAATAGCTTCATCTGCCTCCCCTCGGTTCCTGGCTTTTGCGTCTGGCAAGGAATGTCTTGCTCCTGTATTAGCGTACCCGCCGTTGGATCGTGCTCCTCCCATCTCTTATTCACCAAGGCGGTATGGGAGTTGGCGTAACAATATACACATCCATGGGGGCAGGTGTCGTAAAATCCTATGTCTACACTCTTCACACATCCGCAATCTTTCCGGGTGGGAGAAAAAACCATGCGGGAGATGTCCACTCCACAGTGTTGTGACAATATTTCCGGGTCGACACACCTCGACTTCCCAATGCCGGCGGCCTGCATGGAGTCGTCACAACAACAGAATAGATCGATTTTGTGGCTTTGCCCGATTTCCACCAATTCCTTCAAAAGCCTGAATTTTTCTTCCAAAGGGGGGTCCATCATTCCCAGCCTGCTTTCCTTTACCCTTTTTTCTATTTTTCGATAGCGGTTCACAAAACTGACGATGCATCGGTGGGTAAAACCGGATAGCCGGGAGGCGATGAAATCAAATCTCTCCAGATGATATTGGAAGGTGAGGGTTGGAGAGAAGATGATTGGATCGTATCGCCATTGAATGCGGTGGGGCGAGGTCTCTCCGGCTAGCTTTTTAAAATGATCTATGGATTGCTCCAAAGGCGGAACTCTAGGCTCCCAAGCAGAGGGCAGACCGGTGATGGTGTAAAGGCAGGTGAAGGGATAGGAGTGGGTCTTCAGGAAAGGAAGGAGATCAAGAAATGGGCCAAAGTTTTTGGACCAGAAAACCAGGGCGGAAACGGCCTCCACCCCAAGCTCCAGCCGAAAGAGCTTTCGTGAATAGGGGTGAAGAACTTCCACCCACCCTTCCGCTAACCGGGTTTGCAACCAGCGCGAATAGTAGGCCGGGACGTCTGTGCGTCGGCTGATGGAAATGATCGGTTTAGGCGGAATCACTCTTCCACGGTTATTTCCACCGTGTCCGATTCCACAGTGGATACGGGCACATGGACGCCGTTAGCGAACAACAGCCTCAACGTATGCTTTCCGGGAGAGAGAGTAAGGTTTTTGCAGTGGGAGCCGTCTCCCATGTGGATATGACGCTCGTCTTTTGGAATGGGTTTACCGAGGTCCT
>JAJDAS010000446.1 GCA_029261755.1 Nitrospinia bacterium | reverse complement strand
GGTTCTTATATAGTTTTCGGCTACTTTTTCTTTGCGTAAGCCTTTAATTGCATTGTTTGATACCGCCAACTCTTCCCAACTGTCCGGAAAAAAAGACAGTAATACAGGCCAATCTTCTTCCATAATTCTACACCTCCAAACATATATTTTTTGTTGGAAGTATAGGATTTAACAAGTTAAATGTCAACAAAACAACTTAGCGCTTATGGGGCCTTGCCCCCGGCTATACGCTTTCGGCCCTCCGGGCCTGTAAACGGATACCTTATTTTAACCGTGAACCATTGAACCTTGAACCACAGTGTTTTCTGTTCACTCAGAATGCAAAAGATATTTCCGCCTGACTTCCTTAAAACGCTCTAGCTCTTCTCTCCAACTGTCTTCCATCTCCGAGTAGGGAGTATCATTTTCCACCATCCGTCTCAAGCTGGAACCACCGGTGAGAATGTCAAAGGCGGGCTTTACGTACTCGTATTCGTAGGGGTTCCTGTTCCACTCAAACTTGTCCGGCCAAAACCCATGGACCACTTTTAAAAATTTGATAATGAGGGCAAAGGAATCAAAACTTTTTCTATCGATAACGTGCACCTGAAAACCATGGCAGGTCTCACCGGTATATTTGTGGAAGGTAGGGTTGAAATGAGCCTCCCGCAGATACGCTCCAGTGATCCCCTCCCCTTCCAGCGCCTTGATTACTTTTTTTGAATCGATATAAGGGGCGCCGATGATCTCGAAGGGCCGCGTAGTGCCCCTACCCTCGCTAATGTTCGTTCCTTCCAGCAAGCAGCCTCCGGGATAAACCAGTGCCGTATCTAAAGTAGGCATATTGGGTGACGGCATAACCCAGGGCAGGCCAGTATCATCAAAATACATCTGCCGCTTCCACCCTTGCATGGGAATCACATCCAGTTCGCATGAAATTCCAAACTCCCCTTGAAATAAACGGGCCAGCTCACCAACGGTCATTCCATGACGCACGGGGATAGATTTTAAACCTACGAAGGATTCAAAGCCGGGTTGGATCAACGGACCCGCTACATCTATTCCGTTAATTGGATTGGGCCTGTCCAGAACCACAACCTTCACTCCGTTTTCCGAAGCGGCCTCCATGCAGAGGAGCATGGTCCAGATAAAGGTATAGTATCGGCTGCCCACATCTTGCAAATCGAAAATCAGTGTATCGATCCCTTTTAGCATCTCACTGGTGGGCTTCCTGGCATCGCCGTAAAGAGAGTAAACAGGGATCCCGGAACCCGGTTCCCTGAATGAACTCCATTCGATCATGTTGTCCTGGGTTTCAGCGAAAATGCCATGTTGGGGTCCAAAAAGAGCTGCTACTTTGGTGGGAACCTTATGGAGGAAAATACTGGAGGTGTGTTGTAACGCGGAGTTTACAGAGGCAGGATGGACGATGAGTCCGAGTTTTTTTTGGGGAATTTTATCTAACTCGGCCTCAAAGTGCTCTAATCCTGTGGAGACAAATTTATTTAACACGGATTCAATGGTAATCTATTTGGATACGTTCGGAGTCTAACTTTTGGGCTATTTCATAATATTTCATTGCCAGGTCTTCGTTTCCATTATGTTCGAATAGTTTTCCGATCCTCAAATACAAATCGCAATCAGATTTTTGATCGAGGTTGAAATTGGAATAGTATTCATCCGCCATATTAAGTCCGCCTGTTGCAAGCTTACATAGTCCCGATTTATAAATCATCTCATTCCTATACTCTTTTTCGTTTATAACTTTTTTGAAATAATTAAAGGCTTCGTCGTACTCCTTTAGTTCAAAGTAAATATCTCCAATGGCGACCTTAGCTTCATGCATTTTCGGATCATATTCAAGCACTTTTTTAAATTTTTCGATGGCATCCTCATATTTCTTTTGCACTAAATAAAGAAATCCTAGATTATAATAAGCGCCGGGATTGTTACTTAATACTTCGATGGATTTTAAAAAATACTTTTCAGACATTTCGGGCTTGCCCTGTTTTCCATAAATTATTCCCATACCAACATAACTCTCGACGAAATCGGGGTTTGCTCTAACAGCCTTATGAAAATGTTCCAGGGCTGCTCCTGTTTTATTTTGGATTGAATACATGCGCCCTAACATATAGAAAGTTCCTGCTTGATCCTTTGGAATCTTTTTTTTGGGGCCTAGAATCTTTTCAACCTTTTCAAAATCGCGCTTCTTAAAATAAACTTGAGCTAACTTCGAACGCGGTTCAAACTCTTTCGGTCTCATCTTATGGGCGATCGCAAAATTCTTTTCAGCCAACTCTAAATTTTTAAGCTGCAAATACACCATACCTATACCGATATATGGAAAATATACGGTGGGAGACAACTTGGCGGCTTTTTTATATTCCACAATGGCTTTGCCATACATCTTATTCTTTTCGTAATACTTGGCAAGATTGAAATGCGGACGAGCCTTTTTGGGTGATGTAGCTGCAGCATCAGACCAAATGTTATAGCTATTTTGCCAATCAAAATTTCGTTGAATCGAAAGAGTTGAAAAAAGAAGAATTACTAACAGGACGTACATGCATTTTCTATTATACTTATTGACTAAGGGGATTATGGCGATGATGATCCCTAAACCCGGGAGATAAAGACGGTGCTCGGAAACAAAATCCAGCAGAGGAATAATGCTGGATGAAGGCGAAATGGTTATAAAGAACCAAAATATTCCTAAGAAAAATAAAGGAAAAACATTTCTTGTCCTAAATGCAAATAAAAGGATGCCTAAAATTATAAATAATGAAATGGAGGAAAGTGAAATAATTGAACTGGAAGGAGGAAAGAGTGGATCGATGCTTAATACAACAGGAAATATGATTTTTTTCAAATAATAAAACAAAATAACATTGAGTTCTGTAATAAGATACTGGTATGGAGTCCACTGTTTATCAACGGGACCTAAGACCAACAAACCAGTACCGTATGATATTAGTCTATAAAGCATAATGAAAAGAAACGCAAAAAAGAACCATGAAAGCATTCTTCGGTACTCTGTTATTTTTCCTTTCAAATAGTCCCAATGAAAACAAAATAGGTATAGCAAAAATAATGCAGGGAATACCACAAAATTAATTTTTGTGGACATTCCTGAGAAAAAGAAAATAATTGCGGCAATTACAGGGATGGATTTATTTTGTAAAAGCTGAGCCTTTATTAATGAGTAAAAAGTTAAAAGAACAAAAAGCGCCACGATAATGGATGATCTACTGGAAATGTAAACCACTGATTCAGTGAATATGGGGTGAATCCCGAATATAAGAGAAGCAATAAATGGGAATAAATATCCATGGCCATTTCTCCTTCCATTACCAAACAATGGAGCTTTAGAAAAAAGAACCAAGTACCTTGTTACATAGAAAAAAGTTATAACAGCAAGGCAGTGAATGGTGATATTAAAAAGGTGATAACCAAAAACATTAAGATGGGAAAACTGGTAATTTAGTAAAAAAGAGAGCTGGACAATGGGGCGATTGGAAAGAATTGTACGTACATCAGTAAATAGCTGGTAAAAATAATTAATATCTTTTAGATTGTAGTTTCCGACAATAGAGGCACTATCATCGAAGTGGAAGGAACTGTACAAACTGTTAAAATAAATAATGTTGATTACGGTCAAAAGTATGACTGTACAAAGGCATATCTTTTTAAATTCGTTCTGTTTAATTGTATTTTTCAGATGATCCATTTGGGGGTTCTTACAATTGCGCTTGAGAGTTAGAATTTGTAAGGTTTTTTACTTTTGTAAAAAAATAGGTAATGAAATAACCCAGGTTTATGATAAACAACGGCCATATGGGTATAAGGTATCTTGGGGCTCCGTGTGTTAAGGATTGCATTAAAACTTTGTAAATGATCATCGAACACAAGGGTAAAATCAAAATTTTCCCCTTGGAGTCTAATTGTAAAAAAGCAAATAAAGATCCAACAATGAAAAGTAGATTAGCAGTGATGAACATGATATCAGTGATTGACAATGCTCGATCTTTCCATCCCGTGTAGTTAAAAAGAGAATCAAGAAACCTTAGCCATGAGTATTTTATATACACGAATGGATGTTTGAGAGCGAAGTCAATGAACCCTGACAAATAGATACTATTCAACTCCGTTTCTGAATATTTTGGGTTGATATGGTAAATAGTCCCATAAGTATCCCTGGAATAATCCCCGCTGTCTTTGTAAATACCCATGACACGCTGGTTGATTAAAGTTTTATCCTCCCGCGCAATAACGTTTGAAAACACCAAGACC
>JAJDAS010000445.1 GCA_029261755.1 Nitrospinia bacterium | reverse complement strand
ATTAAAATATTGGTTCACTGTTGCCTGATCCATCTCCGCGAAAGACGCAATGTTGATTACGGCATCAAGGCAACCATCTTGTAACTCTTCCAATTGGGCTGGAAGACAAAATCTGACACGGCGGCCTTTCCAGCTAGAAACGCCGTTTTCCTTGAAAGCTGATTTGGAATAAAACTCAAGATCGATCCCAGGCAAATGATCGCTTATACAAGAAAAATACTTACTTCCAATAAAAATAACCGGGGGAATATCGAAAATAAAATAATTAAAGTTGTTGATGCCTGCAATTTCAGCAGCTCTACTGAAAACAAAGGCCAACCTCCCATACCCTGCTCCAATTTCGGAAACATTCCATTCTTTTTTGTTTTTAAGGCTAGGATAAACAGCATAAAACTCGTCAATGGATCTTATCAAATCCTGCGTAAGAAAACTGTTCGTGCCAACCTTCACATACTGTGGATTTCCGATATCCGGCTCTTCAATCAAACTGAGCAATTCAAGTTCGTCCTTTTCTTTAACCTTATGATAGTATTGCTCCAAATACTCCGGCTTGTTATTACTGGGGTAGCAGAAAAACCTTCTGTTGATGGTCCTTTTGAAATTACGGAATGATCTGGGATTGCAGTGGGAAAAAAAATAGTTGGTCAGGTAAGACCAAAAATTACTCACATTGCTCTTTCCATGAATTTCCTCAAAATCGTGAAGGATAGCGTCCCCATTAATATTTTCAAAAAAGGAGGGGTCATAACCTCCTGACACAAAGCGAGAAATAGCGAAATTAAACCTGTTTACCAACGCATCAAACAAATATTTTTTAAAGGGAATTTGGTGATTGTTGGTCTTAACAATTTTCCCAATTTCTTTTAAAGTAGAAAAAGATCTGATCATGAAATAAATTCCTAACCTAAAATATTTGATTGTTTTAAAGTATTTTAGACAGGATTACAGAATTGACAAGATTATAGTTTTGGTCCAAAAGATCAATCCTGTTTATCATGTTCATCCTGTCAAAAAATAGCTTTTGTTTGTCGCTAGCTTATTCAGCCCTTACAGAGTAACTATTGTTTTTTAGTAGTTTCTTGCAAATCTATTTGTTCAATCCTAAGTTTACTAAAATTCATTAAAGAGTTCATCCACTGCCCCCTCTCCTTGGTAAGTGTGCCCTTTTCAATGCTTGACTCATGTATCTTAAAAAGCTTACCCACTACCTTTTGATAGCACTTTTTACTTTCTGCATATCTTCCAATCTTAAAAAAAAGGTTTCCAAATTTATATTCATTCAGCACACCCAAATCCGATTTTTTTAAATCGATAGCCAACCTATATTCTCTTTCCGCCAGGTCGTTCATTCCTTTCGCCGCAAATGCCTCTCCGATGTTTAAATGGCCGGAAGCACTCCAGGGCTTTGTCCCATTACTCATCTTAAACAGCATTTTTATTTTTCCAGCATCTTCCCGAAGGTTATAAAGGTAATACAACGGGGCATTTTTTGAAATTCCTATTTTTAACCATGGGAAAACATCTTTGTAGGTATAAGAGAATAATTCATCATTATATAAACATATATCCCCTGTTATTTTGTCAGTAGGAAAATATTTCTTTCCTAAAATTTCCATTTCCGGGAAGCCGCAAACCAAATAGTTTGATACTAATTGATTATTCGGAATATCCTCAGGCTTCATCTGAAAGTACAACTTCTTATATAGTTCAAGGTTCAAGGATTGGATATTTTTATTGCCCAATAACGGATTTTCTGGGTAAACAATCCCCGGAATAATCATTACCTTATCAATTTTTTTGCTGTTTAAGAAATCCACTAGGTAGCCGAATTTAGCCTTTGCGGCAACATACTGCCATGAGACCATTACGGACCCGATAGTTACCAGGGAAATGAAAAAAACAAATGCCTTTTTGTTTTTCAGCAGAACACAAAGGAACCATCCACTCACTAAAGTGGCAGGAATGACTGCTGGAGAAAAATTTCTACGAGCAAAAAATATACGTGGGTTGAATGTCCAGTAAATAAAAGAAAACAATAAAATATTAGCAAAAAGCGTATGTTCAAAGGAAATATTTTTCTTCCAGAACCAGAAATTAATAAAGAATACTCCCAAAAAAATCAGAAAAAAATTAAAGAAACCTGATTCTCTTAAAAAAATTCTTATGTAATAGTCATACCCTAAATTTTCACCATATGCCCACTTATCCCAAACTTTGTAACCTCCGAAGGCAGTATTTTTCACTTGAGCAAAATAGTAACTGGGGTCTAGATTGGCATCTTTGGTAGGTTTGATATTCGTGATATATGTATTAACAAAGGAGTTTTCAGACATAATATCTTTTACAATCAGTTCACAAGAAATTAGAGGAACAAAAAATAGTACGGAAAAGAATAACCAGTTGGGGATTAGTTTTTGAATAATCTTCGTAATCAATGGTTGCTTATACTCTTTAAACAAGTAATAAAAGAAATCAAAGCAAAATAATGCAACGGTGTACCCCAAAAACGCAGGGTGAAACGTAAACATTATTCCGTTAATCAAGCCAAGAAGAGCAAAAACGGCATAGTTGTTTATTTTTTTTCTTATTGTAAAGGTAAAAATATATGCAAATAACGAAATTGCAAAAAGAAGAATGCCGGGAGAGTAAACCATACCCATCCTGGATATCCAAACATGGTAGGGCATTATGGAGAGAATAAAGGCGGAGATTAACCCCACCGTGGGATTAAAAAGGCGTTTGCCGATTAAAAAGACAAAAATAACGGACAAAATTCCGGAAATGGCCGAAACGTATAATACGGTATGCGAGGTATAGCCGAATATTTTTCCGATAAAGGAAAGTAGAAATAAATAACCAGGTTTTACATAGTAGTAAACCAACTCATTTTCAAATAGAAGCGAATAAGGAGGTCTTGTATAGACAACTTCTATGCCTTCGAGACCCCTTTCAGAAAGATGGAAAAGCCTGAAAAATGCTGCCAGGAGGGTGACGAAACCGAAAGAGAGATAAACTGAGGAAGGTTTTGCTTTGAACTGAGGTAATGTCATGCTAGTATTTTTCTTTTTGCGCTAACCCACAAAAGCAGCTTGTAAAGAATGAAGACCATTGGCCGCAAGTAATACCGGCTGGAGCTATGGTAGTTTTACTCTATTTTCTTTTGGGCAAAGATCTCAATGGTTCCACCCATTTTCAAGGTGGACATGAGGGTCTCAAAGACTAGCGAAAATGGACCCACTATCAAGGAAAGCAACAGGACGGCAAATATTTGGAGTTTTCTTGAGAGTTCGGATTTTTTAATGCTTTTTCTGAATTCTCCCGACTTCAAAATGTTATAGA
>JAJDAS010000444.1 GCA_029261755.1 Nitrospinia bacterium | reverse complement strand
TTAGCCCCCACGGCTTTCCGAAATTCCCCAACGAAAGCCTTCCCTTTAGGTTTGGCAGGACTGATCCTTGCGTCAATGGGAACCATTCTTTTGATTGTTCCGGCTTTTATGGCAGGAGGAGATCCGTCATTAAACAATTATATCCCTGTGCTTCAGTCCCCTGTTTATTATTGTGGCCTGCTGTTGTTTGCTTTTGGGCTTTTTCTCACCCTAATACATGCGCTGTACAATGCCCTTGCAGGAACAGGCTCACCGGCTCAAGAACCGGTGCTGAACCAGGTTAATTTTGGAATGGGCGCTTTCTGCATTACCGTTGTCATCGCTTTTATCTGTTTTGGTTTGGCTTATCAATCACTGCCTTCGCTTGCGCTATCCAAATCCTACTTTGAGAGACTTTTTTGGGGTGGAGGACATATCCTACAGATATCCAACACCCTCGGGATGCTCTGTGCCTGGTTGCTATTAACAAGACTGGCCGTCGGCGAGCTGCCAATACCGGATCGAGCGATTAAGTTCTTTTTTATTGTCTCCGTTTTTGTTGTTCTTCCCGCGCCCATGATCTATTTTAAAACCGCTATTTTGTCCATGGAGCATAAAAGAAGCTTTACCATCATTATGGAATGGGGATTTAGCCCTGCCGCCGTTTTGATAGGCGTGGGAATACTAAAGGCCATTATTGATCGAACCAAAAGAGGAGAAAAAATTTGTTGGTCGGAACCTGGCTTTTCCGCGCTGTTTTTTTCCATGGCCTTATTTGCTTCCGGAGGGATTATTGGGATCATCATCCAAGGCAGTGACGTCCGAATCCCCTCCCACTATCATGGTGTCATTGGCGCCGTAACTATGGCGTTCATGGGATTGTCCGTTTATCTCCTTCCCCTTTTTAATAGAAGGATTTATTTTCCGAAGATGGCAAAAATTCAGCCATACCTCTACGGTATCGGACAGATATTGTTTATTGTGGGACTGCTGCTGGCCGGGTCTCACGGAGTCCCGAGAAAAACCTATGGAGAGGCCCAAAACCTGGATCATTACGCCAAAGTTGCTGGGATGGTCATTATGGGAGTAGGGGGATTTGTGGCTATTTCAGGAGGCATTACCTTCCTGACAAATATGTTTTTTTCATTGTTTAAGACCGACTCAAAGGCTTAGAATATAAAAAGATGCTTTTAAATGTTTTGGCAGTTCACCGCAATTGATTTCAGCTTCTTTTCTTTTTTTGGGTGAGTTGGGTATGGGAGAAATTATTGGGCGAGACTATTGCCTGAAAAACCCTGCAAAGATCATTAACCTTTATGGGGTGGGGATCTTTTTGGGCATGTTGTTTAGCAAGAAAAAAAGCCTCCTCCAGCGAGTCACGGAGTCCTATCGGATGCGAGGGGTTCCCATGCCAGGCTATGCAGGCAATGCCTACAAAATTTCCGCTATGATCGAGTTTCGCATTGCAGGGCTTTACTCTCAAATAGCGAAAAAATTTGGGGATCAGGTTGCAGTTAGGGATCTCTTTTTAGAATTGCAGCAAGAAGAAATGGAACATGGCCGTCTCATGCTTCTTTGTCTTTATACCATTGCGTTGAAACCCAACCTTAGCTTTTTCCCCTCCGTGCGGGACCCTGAAATCCGTGAACTTACCAATTGGCTTCGTGAAATAAGAAAAAAAATTGATTTCCTTTCCCTGGAAGAGATACTCGAGCTTACTGAAAAGATTGAGCAGGGTGAGGTCAACACCATTTTTGGGAAGCTTTTGAAGCAAACGGATCAATCCGAAAGTCATCTGTTCAGAGAACAAATGGAACTTCTTAAGGACCACGCACAGTCCGTTCCCCTAAAGATCAATAAACTTCGCCAGAAACAAGCAGCGTAAGGTAATTTGTAACTACTTAGGCACAAAGGCAGAAGGCGCAATGTGTAGGTGAGCAACAATGAGTTTTAACCGCATGAAAAATACACAGTCGCACCAATTCAAATATGCTTTATGGGTGGAAGGTTCCCAACTTTGTGCCTGATGGTGAATAAATTTTTGTTTTTTTGTGCCATAGTGCCTTTGTGCCTGGTTTTTGTGCTTTCTGCCTGAGTAGTTACATTTTTTCATCTCTACACTTCCCCGCATACTCTCTTCTTAATATAACCATAAACTCCATTCGGAGGTTTATAATTTTTCATCAAATAGACATGGGTGCGGCCTTTTTCATTGGCCTTGTGGGCGGACTTCACTGCATGGGCATGTGCGGAGGAATCGTTGCTGCCCTTTCCATGGGCCATGAAGGACAGAGGGGGAGTAACGCTATTCCATGGCCCGGCGTGTGTTTGTATCACCTGGGGCGAGTTTTTACCTATTGTTTTCTTGGATTATGTTTTGGGCTAATAGGAGGCATGGTTACCGACCACGGTTCTGTGCTTAAAGCTCAAAAAGTGCTTTCCGTAATTGCCGGGCTGGGAATGATCTATTTCGCCGTTCAGACAGGTGGGTGGATATCGGAACGGTTCGGCCCCCTCGCGTTCATCAAACTTCCAACCTCATTTTTACAAAAGGCCGCTAAGGGGGATTCCCTTCCTTCATGGTTATTAGTTGGGTTAATCAATGGGCTGTTGCCTTGCGGGTTGGTTTATGCCTCCCTTTCTTTGGCCCTTAATTCCGCCAGTCTGATCAAAGGCGCCTTGCTGATGTTTGTTTTCGGCCTGGGTACGGTACCCTCGCTTTTGGGAGTATCGGCGATCATGGCCTTTTTAAAGCCGTCCTTACGAGGCACCTTGTTAAAAGCGGCGGCCATACTTCTGGCAGGTTTCGGTGTATTCCTGGTTTTTCGAGGGGTGCTGATGAGCGAAGGCGGGTTCATGCATTAAATGCTAACCAAAGATATTTGAAATTTTTCAACCACAAAGCCACAAAGCCACAAAGTCACAAAAACTTTCTAAACCACTAATTTCACGAATTGCACTAATGATTAAATATTTATTCGTGAAATTAGTGTAATTCGTGGTTCCATGTCTTTAGGGCACTACCAAAAACTCTCTTCACATTCCCTTCCCCCCCCTTTATTAAGGGGGAATTAGTAGTAGAAATTATTCAAATATAGAGTTTTTGGAAGTGCCCTTTACTAATCCTCTTCATCTTTTCTTTTACTATTTTTTGGAAGAAGGGGGTCATCCTCGTCCATCAATATCCTGGATGCCGACCCCTCTAAATCCTCGTACTGACCACTTTTAATGGCCCAAAACAAGACTCCCACCATAAGCAGGCCAATGACAAGAATAAAAGGTAAAAGTCCGTATATAATTTCCATAAAACTATTCTATCCGAATCCGTGATGCGTTTGCGATGACCATCAAGGAACTTACAGGCATGGCCAAGGCCGCCAGGACAGGGGTAACAAAACCCGCCATGGCCAAAGGCACTAGGACAAGATTGTAACCGATGGAAATCGTTATGTTCTGGCGGATTTTTTTTAAGGCTGACCGGGAAAGGTCCAATGTCTGCCTGACCCTGTAAAGTTTGTCGCCGCTAAGGACAATGTCGGCGCTTCCTACGGAAACGTCGGCCCCCGCCCCCATGGCAATGCCAATGTCGGCTCTAATAATGGCCGGAGCGTCATTCACCCCATCGCCCACCATTGCCACCACGTTCCCCTTTTCTTGCAGTTGAAAAATTTCACGTTCCTTATCCTCCGGTTTCATCTCAGCCTTCACAGCCAACCTTTCTCCCACTCCCAACTTTTTTGCCACGGCATGGGCCACCCTTTCCCTGTCTCCCGTAACCAAAGATAGGTGTAGCCCTTCGGAAAGCAGGCCTTCAACGGTTTTAGGAGCGTCATCCCGGATTCCATCGGCCACGCCCAAAAGCCCCACGGCCTTTCCGTTAACTGCCACGAAAATGGAAGTCACCGCTTGTTGTTCGTCACACTCCGCCTCCTGAATCAACGTCTCATCTGTGATGATCCCATGAGAATCCAGAAATTCTAGAGAGCCTATGATGACTTCGGTATCGCTGACAATTCCTTGCACTCCCAAACCGGATTTGGCCATAAATTGTTCACAAGCAAATTTTGTCTCATCCTGACCATTTTCCTTCGCAAACTCCCCGATGGCGCGGGCAATGGTATGCTCCGAGTATTTCTCCACGGAAGCAGCTTTTTTTAAAAGTGTTTCTTCATCATATCCGTTGGCGGTTTTCATTTTTACCACTTTCATGGCTCCTTGGGTGATGGCCCCTGTCTTGTCAAAAGCAAAATGAGTGGCCTTTGCCAACCTCTCCAGCGCTTCCCCGCTTTTGATAAATATCCCATGCTGCGCTCCAAGACCCGCCGCCCAGGTTACGGCCATGGGAGTAGCAAGTCCCAAGGCGCAGGGACAAGTGATGATTAACACTGCGGTGGCGGTCATGAGAGCTGTCTCCATCCCGTCCGGCAGCCAGTAAAAAAAAGTTACAGTAGCCAGAACAAGGGTGGCCCCGACAAAATATGGGACGATTCTGTCTGAGACGCGCTGGATGGGGGCCTTGGACGCTTGGGCTTTTTCGATGAGATGCGCCATTTTTGCCAAAAAAGTATCTTTGAGTCTCGCATGGACTCTTACCGTTATGGATCCGTTGCCGTTCAAAGAGCCTGCTACAACCTTATCGCCAATCCTTTTATGGATGGGATGCGATTCGCCGGTGATGATCGATTCATCCACTTGGCTTTCTCCCTCCATCACTGAACCGTCCACGGAAACTCTTTCTCCAGGCCGGATAATAACGAGGTCGTTGGGTTGAACGGCGCGAATATAAACCATTTCCTCTTTGCCATCTTTCACAACATTGGCCGATTTGGGCTGAAGTTCCATAAGCCGGAAGGTGGCTTCCAGGGCCTTATTGCCGGAAATCATCTCCAAATGGCGACCCACTAGAATAATAAAGAGAAAGATGACCACTGTGTCGAAGTAAACCTCACCCACGGTCTTTCCCATTAGGGTGATATAGGAAGAATAGAGGTAGGTAGCCGAAGCCCCGATGGCGATGGGAGTATCCATGGTTAAGCGGAGTCGTTTCAGCCCGGACCATGCTCCTTTGAGGAAAGGCAGGCCGGAAAAAAATAGGGTTGGAGTGGCCAGGGCAAACCCTGTATAGTGGAAAAAATTCCGGTATTCGTCCCAGGCGGCGCCGGTCCAGAGTGCGATGGAGACCCACATCATGTTCATTGCGGCAAAACCGGCGAAGCCTATCCGGAAAAGTGAAGCCCTTTTTTGTTTCTTTAACGCCTCTTCTAATTTTTTACCGGTATAGGGGATAGCGGCATATCCTATTTCCGAAAGCCGGTTAAGGACTGCAGAGAGCTTGGTTATCTCGTGGTTCCATTTTAGCCTCAGTTTTTTCGACGACAAGTTAACTTCTGCCGATTCCACACCCACCATCTTTGCCATGGCCCGCTCAATCAACCATACACAAGCAGCGCAATGGATGCCTTCCACCAAAAGTTGGGCTTCTTTTAACTGGCCATGGCCCACGGTGAACTCTTCTTGGACATCTTCTAAATCGTAAACCGGGATATTTGCGGGAGGAGGGGGGGGAGGGGCCAAAGGAGTTTTGCCATTGGTACGTTGGTAAAAACCTCCCAGGCCAGCCTCATAAATGGTTATACAAACGGTTTTGCAGCCGTCGCAGCAGAATTTTCGAGGCGTATCTTCAATGATGGCGGTATAGTTGGAACTCGGGGAGACCGGGAGGCAGCAGTGAAAGCAATCTTCTGTTTTATCCATCAAAAGCTTTCTTGACAGGATGAACAAGATAAACAGCATTGATCTTTTGGGTCAAAACAGTAATCTTGTCTATCCTTTAATCATGTCTACAATTCTTAAAAAAAATAAAAGTTATTACCCACACATTGCGTATGAAGTTTCACTTTGTGCCTTCTGCCTCTGTGCCTCAGTAGTTACAATGGATCTTCCACCATAATCCTTTGGGCCAGGTTTTGGCGGGTTTCTCCTTTTTGTATCTCTGCGATAATGTCCCATGTGCCTTTCAAAGGGAAGCTGATTCGGGCCGAATACACGCCATCTCCATCGTGGACCATGGGTACGGAAAAATCCTTGGATGAGTTGGAAGGCCGGTAAGAAAAGAGAGTGGCGGACTGGGCAATAACAGGGGCTTCATCCTTCCCTTTTATGGTAAGGCGAAAAAGGGCAGGCTCCCCCGTGGAAATTTTTTCGGGTGTGGTTAGCTTCATTTTCCAGCCAAGCTTATTTTGCTGGGTAAATTCTATCTTGGTGCGGTTGGCAAAACTCTTGCCTCGTTCATAATAGTCCTTGGAAACGAGCCCCGGGTTGGACTTTACCGCAAAAAAGGCCATGAGAATATTGACGCCCAGCACTATAGCGACAAGCGCAATGATAGTCCAGAACCACGGGCTTTTCCAGGCGGGGAGTTTTTCGGGGAGCTGTTCGGGATTGTCATCTGAATTCATAAGGCTTTGATATTTTTCAATCTGGTGGGTAGGTTCAGATGGTTTTCCAAACAAACTTTCTGAGATCAGTGGCAATCGCGGGAAAACTCTTCAATATTCTTTTATCATACGTGATCAACTTACAATGAAGGGTTTCCGCTAAAGCGACATATTCGCAGTCATAGGCCGAGCATTTGGACATTTTTACTTTTTCCATTACTTTCAGGGAATTTACTGTATACTCAGAGCCTGACAATTGGTTCTCGGCGTTGAGGATGATCTCCTGCGATTGCTCATAGGTAATCAGTTTTCTCCTGTAAAACAATGCAACTACGTTTCTGAATTCCGATCTCCATAACGAGGGAGTGACCCAATGGTTGTCTTTCTTTAATAATTTTTCCGCCAAATGGGTGAATTCACTGGGCAACCAAAGGTAGGCAATAACATTCGTGTCTACGACAATCATTTTCTTCCTTCATTTTTAGCCTTTTGAATTTCCTCGTCGGAAAACGTGTATTTGATTTTAAGGCGAGTGTTTCGCGCCTTTTCAATCAAGGCATCAGGATCCATTTGCCTGGTTTTAGTATATTTTTCCAGGCAATGGATAATTTCGTTGTTCAAACTTCTGTGATTAATTTTTGCAATGGTTTTCAATGAATGATGTATGTCGTCAGGTATGTTTTTTATGGTTATTGCCTGCATGATTTCCTCCTTGTCTTTTTGCAACCATTATACAACCATATTGGTGTTTGTCAAATTGAGCCTCAGTGAAATACTTTGCCACAAATCAAAAATGACTCTAAGACGGACCGATAAAACTGCTCTGATAAGTTTTTTTCATGCCGGGCTGAGTCAAGCTCCTTACATGAAAAAAAATCGGGACACTACCCTTGCCTATATCTTCCGGCCTGGCCTTTAAAAACAACTGGACCGGTTTGACTTTGCCTGCGGCAATCTTGAATACCCTGGAAGGTACCACCAACACCCCCTTTTTGATCCCTTGAATGGAAACCTTTACCTCCATATCGGTGTCCGTTTTGTTGATGACTTTTAACGTGTATTTGTTCTGGATGGAGCCGTCGGATAGGCGAACATAAAGGGGCTGACGGTCGTGGATAACCATGAGGTCCAGTGGACTCAGGTGGGTCAGGCCGTAACCGATTCCCAGAAAAGCGCACAGCAGCAAGGTTGAATAAAACAATACTCTGGCGCGTTTAAAAAGGGGTACCGTTGGTTTGCCATTCAACTCATTGAGAGACATGTATCGAATCAACCCCTTTGGTTTATTGACCTTGCACATAATGGTGTCACAGGCGTCGAGGCAGAGGGCGCAGGTTATGCAGCCTTCCTGCTGTCCGTTCCTGATATCTATACCCGTAGGACATACGGCGACACAAAGATGGCAATCCACGCAGTCACCATGTACTTGAGAAGAAGTGCTCCCTTTTTTGAGCCGCCCCCTGGGTTCTCCTCGATGGTAATCATAAGTGGGCAGGATAGTTTCCGGATCCGCCATAACGCCCTGAATGCGAGCATAAGGGCAGAGCCAGAAACATACTTGTTCCCGTAAAAAACCGGCGTTGATGTAAAAAGCGATTAGGAAGACAGCCGGTACGGTCCATATATAAATAGGCCCTTGCAGGGAAAGGTATTTTTGCCACAAATCGTAGACGTCAATAAAGTAAGCGGTAAAGGCCACACCCGTGAGGAGACTCAAAAAAAGAAAAATAGAATGTTTGGCTAACTTAATGCCAACTTTTTTCCCTGTCCAAGGCGCTTTATCCATAGCTCTTCTGGCAGGGGGTTGACCTTCCAATTTCTCCTCAATCCAAGTGAAAATATCGGTGGAGACGGTTTGGCAGCAGATATATCCGCAGAAAACCCTTCCTGCTATGGTGGTGGCCACAAATAGAGAAATGAAAAAGGTCATGAGAAGAATGGAGAGCATCCAGATGTCCTGGGGCCATATGGTGATGCTAAAAAGATAGTATTTTCGTTGGGGAATATCGAAGAGAAGGGCCTGTCGTCCCTCCCAGCGTAGAAAGGGCGCGAAGAAAAATAAGAGGTACAGGGAGGCCGTAGTCCATTTGATCCTCCGGTATTTCCCCGGAATCCTTTTAGCATGAACGCTCTCTTCGCCCATGTTTACATGCCAGTAGCTTAGCTCGCTATAAAACTGGTCTAACGAGTCTTTTTCGCTTTCGTCGCTTTTCTTTATCTCTTGTTGTGATTTATTGGTAGGTTCAGGCACCGATCCGGCTCCATGCACAAAGAATTTTGATATGAAAATACAGGGTTTACAGGGTTACTAATTAATTTGTACCCGTTCAAAGGGTAATTTTTCAGGCCCGAAGGGCCGAAAGCGTATAGCCGGGGGGATAGCCCCCGGAACCTGTTATAAAAAATCATTCAAGCCCCAACGGGGTGAAAGAAAGACCTCCTATGTTCCACCCGAATTCCGAAAATAACAAGGATCGGAAGAGTTTTTCTTTCGCCCCTTTCAGGGCTTATCTGTTTTACCCAGAATTCCGGGGGCCTTGCCCCCGGCTATACGCTTTCAGCCCTCCGGGCCTGTGAACGGTTATCTTAATTCTTAGAATAAACGAGCACACTTCCAAAATCAAAAAAAAGAGGGGCAAAAAAAAACGGAAGGGCGTTTCCACCCTTCCGTTCGCAAAAAACATTTGAATTTTTTTACCACTAAGCCACTAAGGCAAAAAAAAAGAAAAAAACTTTTTAACCACGAATTACACTAGTTTCTCAAATTATTTTTTGTAAAATGGTTTTTTTTAACCGGGCTATCTACTTGACTCAACCATGCACCACATCTTGTGGTTGGTGTTGAAAAAAAAACAAAAATTTATCTAAAATCTGTTTAATGCCCATGAAACTTATCCTAAAACACCATAGAATGGGATCTGGTTGG
>JAJDAS010000443.1 GCA_029261755.1 Nitrospinia bacterium | reverse complement strand
TATCGCCTATGTAAGCAAAGTGCCCGGCATCGCTATGGTTCATCATAATGGAGTTTTTTATCTCCGTGGTATGGCCGATGGTGGAATTATTTCCCAGGATGAGATTCCCACGGCAATAAACTCCTTGCCGAATTTCACAATCGTGAACAGTTTTACCTGTCCCTTAGCCGCTATATTGCTGCATCAGCATTGCCTTCGGCTACCCTTCGACTCCATCCGGTGGGTTGTGGACTTTGTCCAATACCTGTGTCAAAACGGAAATAACCAGTAAGTAGTCGGGTGTTGCCCGGCATACAAAAAATACATATAGTGGATTGCAGTGTCATTCGTCTCGCAATGGTCACTGCAACCCAAGTCAAATTAAGGAGTTAAAATGGGACATGTTTTTGCCGAAATCAATTTGAGTAATCCTCGTCAAACCGAGTTAAACCCTGTTCAGGCAAAAGCACTCGTGGATAGAGGCACCCTTAAGCTGTAAATACCTGAACATATCTCCTTGCAATTAAAGATTTAAAAAGAATCGGAACGAGAAGTGTCTATTGCGGATGGCCGGAAAATGAATGTGCCGTATGTTGGGCCCATTCGTGTTAACTTTGGAAACCGTTTTTGCTTTGTAGGTACGCTTGTTTTAGGTGATGAAGTACTTTTAGGGGCTGTTCCCATGGAAGACATGGATCTGGTAATCTCTCCAAGTCGTCGTGAAATTACAGTAGACCCAGCCAGCCCAAATATCCCCCGTGCCCGTGCTAAATCGCTAACCAGCGGGTCAATTTGACGCGGATCAGAGGTTTTCTTGTTTCTTGCTGGCCCATGTGGTCGTGCAAGTTGCCCTATGCGAATTTAAAGAGCCTTGCTTCCCTTTTTCCGCTCCCGTTGGGCCTTCAGGGCATCCAATCTTTCAGGCAGGCTTTCAATAAAAGTTTTGACATCCTTCAACTGGTTTTCGGTGAAACGGAACCGAGGCATAAAGGGAACCAGTTTTCGTTTGTCCATGCCAACACCATCGGCTACGGCCTTTTGCAGTTCATTGAGAGAAAACTTCATCCCACCAATGTTTACCAGGTCGGCCGATTTAACGGTCCTGCCTTCATGTTCAAAGGGAACTCCTCCCGTGCCATAGAAATTGTGGCAGCGAGTGCAGGGCATGTTTCCCGACTCAATCTTTTTTTTGTGATCCGCCCCACCGGCAAAAAATTCATCGGGGAGAGCGAGGCTGAATTGCACCGGAACCATCTTCCCGTTTTCCTTGGACATCCCTGTTAGAAAAATCCGCTCTCCGTTGGAGCTGATGTTGGGGTCGTTAGGATCAATGGCGTTGCACCCCCCGGAGCAGCCTCCATGGGCATGGTCCAAGGGTATAGCCGTAAAAGAGAGAAAAACAACTATCAAAATAGCGATATTTCTTTTTTTTAGCATATCTGTAAACACTCCAAATGAATTTAAAATATTCTATGCGTTCACGGGCTTTCCCGTACGCTTTTAAAGGTTGCCGTTTACCAATGGAATCGAGTCATTTGCCTCGGGTTTTTCCAATACTCCAATACTCCGGGACTCCACCACTCCATTGCTCCCTCTATGAGTGGGATAGCAGCTTTCTTGTACTTGGTAGCAATGCCTCGTGGATAGTTCCAAAATATTGTAGCACCTGAAAATATTATGTAAGGTACCGGGAACCGGTGTCAAGCCGAATTTGTGAATTTGGATATTCACAATTGGCCAAAATATGGTAGAATACGGACCATGCTTGCCGATTTTTTCAGATATTTTTCCGCTCGTTTGGCATTGAGTTATTGTCTTTTTATGCTCTCTGCCTTTGGAGTTATGTATTTCGGGGAAGGGAAAGCCTATCCCGACTACTTCCTTTACCTCCTTCTTTTGATTTCCTTTATCGCCGCGTCGGCAATCCTGAGCCGCATCGGCAGGTGGCGCTTCAATGCCCTAATGGTGGATGCCCAGGAGTGCGACATCACCCGTTATTATCGAAAGGGAGAGGTCCTTTTTGAAAAACTTTTGATCCTCACCAACTCGTTCCATTTCCTTCCCATTACCGCCGAGCATTTGAGAGAGAGGGTTTATAAGGAATACTCTCGATTCCTTTTAGCCCTGGATGCTAAAAGCAAAAAAACCCTTTGGATTCACAAAAAAGCTTATGAATACGGTTGGGAGAATTCGGAACTCAAAGCCAAACTGGTTGCAGGATTTAAACAGAAAAAGAACCTGGAAAAAGATGAAATTGCCATAGGCATAAAGTTGGTTAGTGAAAACAGGCAAAAAATTGACTTCATCGACCTTCTGGTTGAAAACTGCCTTTCCAAAAATATTAAGGATTATGATGCCCAGGAAGTTTATCGGCAGGCGCTAAATAAAAATTCGCGACACATCCCACAAATCCTTGAAACCATGCTCCCCGGAGTTCTCAATATGGAGCGTGGCGACCCTTTTGCCATAGAACTTTATTTTCAAGCTGTTAAGCAAACGCACAGGTTGAGGGGCAGGTGCCGGAGTCTTTTATGCAAATTGGCGAGACCGTATTTATTGGACAAGGATTTGGGAGAGCAGGAGAAAAAACTGGTTGATTTCTACCGTTCCATGACTGAAAAAGGAGGTTCCAGATTACAGCATCAAATCGGTTTGGACGCAGGATCCGCCAGCTATGTTGCTGTGAAGGCGGATAGGGAAAAATCTGAAAAGTTAGGTGCCAACAAAATCAAGCGGAAGACCGGACAAAAGGCAGGGCCTCACCGGAGCGAATGGAGAGCTTTATTAGTAACAAATACCACTTTTTTTTACATATTTGCCGGAATTTCATTGCTGCTGTATTTTACTTACCCTTCCTACCAGGAAAAACCAACCTCGTTAAAAGAGATTCCGGAACCTCTTCAGCCTCAGGCTCCCAAAATAGAGGAAGTCAAAACCAAGGAAATAAGGAAGTTCGTGCCTTTCAAATCAGATTATGCTTTCACCATACAGGTGGGTGCTTATAACTCCATGGTAAAAGCTGAAACGGTTATGAATGAACTACGAAAAGAATCCAATGCTGTTTATTGGTTGCCGGCAAAAATTGTCGATAAGATGTGGTACCGTGTAAGGATTGGCGAGTTCAAGGACCAGGACTCTGCACGTTCCTTTGCACAAAAACTCGAAGAAAAAAAAGTGATAGGAAAGGACTATTACCTGACGAACTTTAAAGAGGGATTTATTCTGAATGAAGACTACCGGGAGGTTGAAAAAAGCCGAAGGGGAAATCCTTGAGAAAGAGAAAGGGGTAAGGTACATTCCGCTTTTTTTACTTGACCAAATCCTGTGAATGAGGTATATTGCCACAGACTGGGATTTGAGACTGCTTGGCTGCCATTCCGAGGAGCGCCAAGCGTTTCAAGTCGTTTTTTTTATCAGTTTAGTAGATCCATGCCGTTGGTTAAGCTTGCTTAGGGGGCATTAGCCTGAGATATTCTTCAGGTGGCTTGGCCAGTTGGCTCGTAGGACCAGGGTTGCCAGGGGGTAATTCACCCCAATCGCGCAACCTCTTCAGCAGCACTTCTTCTAAAGTTTATTTTTTGTAAAAGTTCCAGCGAAGGTATAGCTGCCTCTTGTTGGAATTGATAACTAAATTTTTACTCAAATATCGTGCCGATGAATTTAACTACTACAAGTGAAAACAGGCTTTTTTCGATTTTCAGGTTTTCCGTGGGCAATAACACATCTGCCATTCCCAAAGAGACCTACAAAGCTTACACCCTGAAAAATTTCGAACAGCTTCCCCAAATCCAAGCCCTCCCGGAAGAACAAAAATTTGAGATGAAAGTCGTGGCCCATGTCCTCCCTTTCAAAACCAACAATTATGTGGTGGATAAGTTGATCAATTGGGACAACGTCCCCAACGATCCCATCTTCACCCTGACTTTCCCCCAACGCCACATGTTAAAACCCCATCATTTTGACAAGATGGCGGCGGTCCTGAAGAACGGCTCTGACAAAGAGGCAATTCGGGAAACTGCAGAAAAGATAAGGTTAAAGCTCAACCCTCATCCTGCCGGGCAGGTGGAGCACAACATACCTTATTTCAACGGCAAAAAATTAACCGGGATGCAGCATAAATACAAGGAAACGGTGCTCTTTTTTCCAAGCCAGGGGCAAACTTGCCATGCCTACTGCTCTTTCTGTTTCAGGTGGCCCCAGTTTGTGGGAACCACCGGCCTTAAGTTCGCCATGCGGGAAGCAGACCTTTTGGCTCAATATGTGGCCAAGCATCAGGAAGTTTCGGACATCTTGTTTACAGGCGGCGACCCCCTTGTTATGAAAACGAAAACCCTGGCTTCTTATATCAATCCCCTTCTCAAAGCCAATATTCCCAACCTTCGCACCATCAGAATCGGCACCAAGGCATTAGGCTTTTGGCCCTACCGGTTTTTAACGGATCCCGATGCGGAAGATTTGTTGGCCCTTTTCAGGAAGGTAATCAAAAACGGGGTGCAGTTGGCTTTCATGGCACATTTCAACCATCCAAACGAACTTAAGACCGAAGCGGTAAGAGAAGCGATTTCACGAATCCGGGAGACCGGGGTGCAGATCAGAACTCAATCTCCGGTTTTGGCCCATATCAATGACAAACCGGAGATTTGGGAGGAAATGTGGAAGGAACAAGTCAATCTGGGCTGTATCCCTTACTATATGTTTGTGGCGAGGGATACCGGTGCCCAGCATTACTTCGGCGTCCCATTGGAGAAGGCGTGGAACATCTTCCGAAGAGCATACCGAAAAGTTACAGGTCTGGCGCGGACCGTGCGAGGCCCAAGTATGTCTACCGCTTTAGGAAAAGTCCAGGTCCTAGGTGTCAGCGAAGTCCACGGAGAAAAGCTTTTTGTCATGCGTTTTCTGCAAGGCCGGAAACCAGCGTGGGTCCAGCGTCCGTTTTTCGCGGAATTTAACAAAAAAGCCACTTGGCTCCATGAGCTGAAACCCGCCTTTGGTGAAGAGAAGTTTTTCTTTGAAAAAGTCCAGGACGAGGATGACCCTAACATTGTGGTTTTTTAGTAAATCCTCAAAGTGGTTGTCTTGCCCAAGATTTGTTCCCCGCCTCATATTTTTTTATCAAGTGCCAATATGGCATTTTCGATGATGAACCATAGGCTGTACGTCGGTAGTACTTCCCCTTCCATGAAAGTATTCACGCTTCCCACCATCGCTCAGCAAAAAACATAAAAGAGAAAAAGATATGGACAAACCTGAACTAACCATTGAGGCGATTAAAAGCCAGGCAAAGATATTTGCAGAAAAAGAGTCCAAGCATGATGAACCAACTCTTTTTGGAATTACAGATGGGAAAGCGGTTGGTACGTATCTAGAGCATAAATTCCAGGACTACTTAAAAGCAAAATTTGATTATATTGAAGGATCTTCAGCCAAGGGAATAGATTTTCCTGAACTACTTGTTGACATAAAGGTAACAAGCATAAAACAGCCACAGTCCTCTTGTCCCTACAAGTCTGCGCGACAGAAAGTATTTGGACTTGGTTACTCTTTGCTTGTTTTTGTATATGATAAAAAGATAACAACGAAAAAAAGACTGGCCGTTTAGTCATAAAGCATGCGATCTTTGTGGAGAGCCACCGTACAGGAGATTTTCAAACAACTTCCGGGTTGAGAAAAATTATTGAAAACGATGGGAATTTAGACGATGTCCTTGCTTTTTTTGAAGAGAGATTGCTTCCCGTTGAGGATATACAAGCAAAAGTACTCGCAGAAGAAATATTAAATGATCCCCCTGAAATAGGGTATCTCACTATATCCAATGCACTTCAATGGCGACTCCAGTATAGCCGTGTAATTCAGAAAGCTGGAAATATCGTGGGAATATTCAAAGTTCTTTAATGGCAAAAAAACAAAAAATTGAATTTGGTGATTTTCAGACTCCGCTTAATTTAGCAGAACAGGTTACCAGTTTGATCCAAAGTGTATTTCCAAAACCAAAGGTTGTTGTTGAGCCAACTTGTGGCATGGGGAGCTTTATTGAGGCTGGCATTAGGGAGTGGGGAAATGCATGTGCATTTTATGGCTTTGATATTAGTGAAAATCATATCTCTTCAACTCGCAAAGCAATTAAGCCATCCAACCAATGTTCTTTGCAAGTTGCTGATTTTTTTACCACTGATTGGCACGGTTTTTTTAAAGACAAAAAAGAAAAAAAGATTTTAGTTGTCGGGAATCCACCATGGGTAACAAATTCAGCCCTTGGTGTTTTGAAAAGTAATAATATTCCCCAAAAAAACAACTTTCAAAATCTTGGTGGGTTTGCTGCCAAAACAGGAAAAGCTAATTTCGACATCGCGGAGTGGATGCTGATTAAGCTTATTGAAAGCTTGCAAGGTTGCACAGCCTGCCTTGCCATGCTTTGCAAAACAGCTACCGCCAGGAAAGTTTTAAAACACTTTTGGAATCGTGATTTTCATATTCACAAAAGTTCTATCCATATCATTGACGCAAAATTGAATTTCGATGTATCTGTAGATGCCTGCCTATTAGTTACACACATAGACCCCCGGAATAAATCGAAAGAAGCGTGTGTTTACACTGATTTGTCTTTTGGAGAAAAAAAATCTCATTTTGGTATTTTCAGAAATGAATTAGTTTCAAATATTGACACCTTTAAAAAATATCAAAAA
>JAJDAS010000442.1 GCA_029261755.1 Nitrospinia bacterium | reverse complement strand
CCCTTCGGGAAAAAATTTTACCAAAAGGTTCCAATCTTCTTTTAACATGAATACCTCCTTTGCCTTGACATCATTGATAACAAGGAAAGTATATCATATCTTGCTATATTTAAAAACTTCTTAAGTTAGCGCATATGGGGCGATGCCCCCGGCTATACGCTTTCGGCCCTTTGGGCCTGAAAAATTAGCCTGTGAACGGGTACCTTCACTTTAGGCACTTTGTACGAATTGTAGTTGCTCTCTTATAAAAAAAAACCTACCTTAACTTTAGGCATTTTAGATCACTTTCGTTCACTTTAGGCACTTTGTACGAATTGTGAACTTACAATTGTGACCACCAAACCCATCATGGCCATAAGCCCTAAGTTAATTGGAAATTGGAGATTGGAAATTGGAAAATGTAAATTTATTTGGACATTTTTCACTAATCATTGAGAAATTCCAGCAAATTTCAGGTTTTTCGGGGTCAAATTTAAAATTTCCAATATGAAATTTCCAATTTCCAATCAAAATTCCCCTGCCTTAAAATTAGCTTAGCGCTCAGGCCATCATGGACCTGGTGGTGGTCCTGGCGGTGCTCCACCACCACCACCTCCACCTCCACCGCCGCCACCAGGACCTCCGCCACCGCCTCCTCCGCCGCCAGCGCCTCCACCACCTCCATGACCGCCTGGTGGCGGACTTGAAGGCAATCGTCGTGGAGGTGAAGGTGGATGCATGCGTGAATGATCTGCAGGTTGGTTGTGGTCCGACGTTTTCTTATGTGAAGCGCTACGCCAGCGGTGTGGCGCCGGATCAATGACTTTCCGTGTCAGCTTCGGAATGACATTCATCCCTCTCACAACGGCGTTTTGTCCCTCCACAACCAGAAGCGATCCCCCATCATTGCTCAAAGTAATTGCCCCTTCCAGCAAGCTCACATACAATTTTTCATCCAGTAACACCTGGAAGTCAGTACCACGAAGCCCTAATATGGCCATGGTAGTTTCCAGTTTGTAGTTCTTCGGCTCTTTTTTGCCGATTTTGCCGGTCCGCGTATGGATAAGCCCTCTCAGCAGGCTGAAATTGGCGCGTTTCGTTCCGTCCGCTTCTTTGGAATAACGGTAGTCCTTGATGGCAAAACGTGTCTTGGTATACAGGGTAAGCAGGGTATCATCGGTAAAGCGAATCTGGGTCTCTCCGTTTCCCGTCACAATGGTATCACCGCTAAAAAGAAGCGACCCCCGCCGTAGAACACGAGGCGTTTCCCCCACTTTTTCGGCAGTGACCTCGCCCCGAACAACGAGCACTTTGGCAACAGAGTCCTCCTTAGCATGCACACCAGGCACGTGGAGTATGCACAACAGACACCACATCAACAGAATAGAACGCCTACGGAAATTATTGACCTTCATAGCTGAAGCTCCACTTTAGAGTTATGGTAAAGAGGGTGCGCTTATATTCATACAATGCCATATTCGAATCGTTCCAGGTATGGCTGAGAGCAGGAATGAGACTCCATGCGTCCCCCAGTTTATACGTCGCTGAAATGCCCACTACCCACCATTGGTCTCGCCGTATGTCGGTGTAGAGCGGGTCTTTAGCCTCATGGCGGCGCTGCTCGAACTTCAAATTTGCCAACACCTTGATCTTGGGGGTCACCAGGTAAGAAACATCTGCCAGCCCTCCCCACAGGTTGTGGCTCACATCCTCCGAATCAGCTTTCTTCGCCTGCATGAAACCGCCATACAAACCGTATCGGAGAGTGGCGGCGTTGCCGGCACAGGAAAACCGCACCAAGTGATTGAGGCCCGCCACTGTCTGCCCGCCATCATAAGTGTCGTA
The DNA here is from genome assembly GCA_029261755.1 of Nitrospinia bacterium. GTDB lineage: Bacteria > Nitrospinota > Nitrospinia > JACRGO01 > JACRGO01 > JACRGO01. The sequence continues at coordinate 10,507 of JAJDAS010000442.1, read as the reverse complement.
TTCGGAATAAGTGTAATCCATGTATCTGAGATAACCTATGACTGATGACCCTGCATCGAAAATATGCCCCCAGTAGGACTCACCACCCCAGTAGCTGCTGTATGGGTTGTTATCCACCCAATAGGACTGGAGCATGCCGGTTATGCCAAACAAGTCGTTGCCGGACCGATAGGAAAGTCCCAAGTGCATGTTGCCATACGCCTCGTTCACATCATTTCTTTTTTGGTGGGCCTTATAACTTAGGTCGCCATAGCCGGAGAGCTCAAATTTGCGGTTCAGAGGATATTGAAACGATGCCTCCCCGCCGTTGCGCAAAAACTTATCTCCATCATTGGCGGCTGATCCCAGCGCCGTGTAACCCGACCAGGCGGGGATCAGTAGAGAATCATAGTCCGGGCCGTAGGTAACGTTACTATCAAAGCCTATGGAAGTGCGGAGGCTTCCTTTTACCCGAAGCGGACCCGGACGCGCCTCTTCTTTAACGATAAGGGTGCGAATACGTGCCTCTTCCTTTTGCATATCAGAACTTAGCGTCTCTGAAGAGAGGTAAGCCAGTTCCCGCCGAGCCCAGACCGTTTTCCCCCTGGCGGCATGAATACCGGCAGCAATCAAACGTGCCGGAATATGGGTGGGTTCTATGATGAGAACCCGCTCCAAAGCAAATAGAGCGTTTTGCCATTGGCCGTTGCCCTGGTAAGCCCTGGCCAACAGAAAGTCGTATTCGGGCAGACCGATATACTGTTCCTCTTCCTTCAGCAAAAGGACTAGGGCATCTTGCTCCCGCCCACTTTCCAACAGGCGGCGTGGCTCTGCCCAATGCGACTCTTCTTCCGCCCAAACCGGTACGAAAGTCGCCAAAATTGCCAGACATGCTGTTGTCAATACTATTCCACTAATGTTGTTCATTGAATATTTTAAATTGAAAATTTCAAATTTCAAATTTCAAATTAGGAACTTCCCAACGCAAGGCATTAGGTTAGGAGTACCGCCCGTCTGCCTTGGTGGCTATGATTTTATTTTTTGCTTGTAAGGGTTTAGTCCCTATCGGGTCCGGCTAAAGCCGGTACTCCAAGCCTAAAACCCATCCATCACTCCACTATTCCATACTTTCCCGTATTTCAACCAACACCGCCTCCGCCTCTTCAAACTGAAATTCCGCCACATGGCCTTCCAGGGTTGTAAATAATTCCGGGAAATTATTTCCCAGGGCTTTTTTTATTTGAGGCAGTGGCTCCGAAGCCTTAAAACTGCGCGCTTTCAATAACCGGGACAACTCCTCTATGTGAGGAACCAAGGCTTCCCTATCTATCTTTTCCATTTTACCGGAACTTTCGACGGCTTTCCCCTTTTTTTCAAAAACCGCCAGCCCTTCCATAACAACCGCTATAGCCTCTTCGAGTGTTTTTAACGGACCAACCGTTTCGCCGTGGTTTCTCAGCGTACTTTCCAGGACTCCAGCCGCTTTGGATAAATCATTGGCTCCCAGGGTCCCGGCAGCTCCTTTCAGGGTATGGGCCAGGTGTTGAACCATTTTTGTGTCGCCACGGCCCAGGGCCTGTTTAATTTTTCCCACATCCTCCCGGTGATCCTTGTGAAACTCGACCAAAAGTTTGTGGAACAATTTACGGTTATCCCGCACCTTTCTTAATCCTGCGGCCAAATCGATTCCCGGTAGATCGTCCGGTATCGGAGATTCGCTTGGCGCGGTCTCTGGTTCAGCCATGGCAGGTGGAACCGGCGTTGTTCCCGAAGGAGGCAGCCAACGCATTAGGGTTTGGTAAAAGGAATCGGGATCGATGGGCTTGGTTACATGATCATTCATGCCGGAGGATAAACTTCTCTCGCGGTCGGCGGGCATGGCGTGAGCAGTCATGGCAATAATAGGGATTGATGATTGATGATCGATGAAGGGAATGATGATTGATGATTGTTTTTTTTGTGCTATCGACGATTGTTCTTGTTTTTCCTTCATCAATCGACAATCATCAATCGACGATTTCCTGATCTCCAGCGTAGCTGCGTAGCCATCCATTTGGGGCATCTGGATGTCCATCAAGATCAAATCATAATGCTGCTCTAAGCTCATGGCCAAGGCTTCATATCCATTGTTAGCCACATCAACACTCAACCCCACCCCTTCCAATAGTTCCCTGGCTACCATTTGGTTGGTTTTGTTGTCTTCCGCCACCAGAATCCGCTCACCCCGGTAATTTGGGAGAGAACCCATGGGAAGAGCAGAAGTGGAGAGCACATCCGGCACAACCGTTTCCGATGCTAAATCGAAATCCAGAAAAAATGAGAAGATGCTGCCCTGACCCGGCTCGCTCTCCACGGAGATTGCCCCACCCATTAGATCCACGAGGTTCCGACAGATGGAAAGACCAAGACCTGTGCCTCCATATTTTCGCGTGGTTGAAGAATCCGCCTGGGAAAACTCCAGGAACAGTTTCCCGATCTGTTCCTGCGTCAGGCCTATACCGGAATCCCGGACCTTGAAATCAAATTTCACTTTTTGATCGGTCTGTTGGGACGCATGGATGGAAACGACGATTTTGCCTTTCTCCGTGAACTTGATGGCGTTGCTGATCAGGTTGCCCAGAACCTGTTCCAAACGAATGGGGTCTCCAATGAGATTGCTTGGCGCCTCATCTGCGGCATCCATGATGAATTCGAGCCCTTTTTCCCGGGCTCTCACCGAATACAGACTCCTGATATTTTCCAGGGTTTGGTCCAAAGAAAAAAATAGGTTCTCCATATCGAGTTTCCCCGCTTCGATCTTGGAGAAATCTAGAATATCGTCGATGACGTGAAGCAGCAGACGGGAGGAGGATTGGATATTTTCCAGATAGTTTTGTATTTGTTCTGACGGTTTGGCCTTCATGGCCAGATGAGTCAGACCGATGATGGGATTCAAAGGCGTGCGGATTTCGTGGCTCATGTTGGCGAGAAATTCACTCTTGGCCTGGCTGGCCTCCTCGGCCAAATTCTTTGCCAATTGTATTTCCTTTTCCGCTTTTTTCCTCTCCGTGATATCACGAACAATGGCGAGTAGTTTTTCCTCCCCGCCGATGGACGAGCGTTTTAGGCTGACTTCCACCCAGAAAAGCCGGCCGTTCTTGGCCTTGGCATGCCATTCGAACAACTGAGGTTGTCCCGCCACCGCCTTCCCCACCCACTGGCCCGCCTCCGCCTCCGTGTAGGGAATTTCCCCGGAACTCAAACCTCCGGTAAACGATCCGACAATTTCCTCTTTGTTTGAGAAACCGTACATCTCCAGCATTTTGTCATTTACGTTTTCAATGATCCCGTCTTCAAGACGGTGGATGAAAAATGCATCGTTGGCGGCATCGAAAATAGTTCGATAATTTTCCTCGGATTGTTGCAATGCCTGCTCGGCCGTTTTCCGTTCCGTGATGTCTTCAAAACTCCACACCCGCCCGGAGATAGCGCCCTCCCGCACCAGGGGAAGGGAGTAGCGCTCAAATATCCGTCCATCCTTGAAGGCGATCAAATCAGAGCCCACATCCTCGGACCGGTATAATTCTTCTACCCGCGCAATAAAGGCCTGAGGATCCGACAACTGTTCGGTGACGATCAAGAGGAGCTTTTCATCGTCCCGGGAGGCCATCACGGCATCGGGAATGCGCCACATTTCCTGAAAACGAGCATTGGTGTGGGTGACCCGGCCCACCTCATTCACCACCAGTATTCCCTCCTTGGTGGATTCCAGGGTGGCCCGCAGGAGGTTTTCACTACGAATCGCCCGGCGGTTCAGGATCGCCAGTTTCCGGTTCCAATACAGGCTCGCCAGAAGAACCACCACTACCAAAGCCAATATCTGCCAAAGACGTGTATAGTCGTAAACCTTTTCTATCTTGATGGAAAACCACTTGTCATAGATGCGCCGTTTTTCCGCCATAGGAATGGCGTTCAACGCCTTGTCCAGAACAGCCACAAGTTCCGGTGCTTCGCCCTTATTCACCGCCATGGAAAGTTTCAGGGAGATATCCACCTTGCCGCCGATTTTCAGGTCCATGACCTGGTTCTTACGCATGGCGTATGCGATGGCGGCCACAGTGTCGATAAAACCAAACACCTCTTTGCTTTGTACATGCTGGAGGCCGTCCTCAATATTGTCCATTTCATGGATGTTCAAGTTGGGAAACTTTGCCCGAATGAGATCAATGTGGGCGTAACCTTTTACGATGCCCAGGGCCTTATCACGAATCGCCTCAAGATCCTCCACGAACAGTTCCTCATTGCGAACGGCGATCACCAGTGGAAATTCGCTGTGGGATCGGGTGAAATCCAGATATTCCCGGCGCGGAGCGGTATCTCCCGCCGCCGTCAGAATTGCGCAATCCCCCTTCCGTACGCGCTCCAGGGATTCGTTCCAGCTTTTGGTTGGAATGAGGTGAAAGGAAACCCCCAACCGAAGGCTCAATTCGTGGATCAGATCCACCGTCATGCCCACATGGTTTCCGTCCTCATCGATGCGCTCGAATGGCATCCAGTCGGGATCCACGCAATAGGTGATCTTCCCCTTTTTTTTGAGGTATTGTTGTTGTTCCGGGGTAAGGGGAACGCGATGTTTGGAATCCTCGCCGCTTAAATCCGCAGCCAAAGAGATCCACCTGCGGAGAATAGATTGTTTTTCCTCGGGAGCCAGGCTGTCCAGCCCTTTTTGTAGAATAGTGCTGAGGAGAGGCCAGTCTTTCCTCATGGCGAAGGTACCTACAAAAGGTTCTGCAAACTCTCCGGCCACTCGCAGGTTGGAGTGTCCTTCTTTCTCTAGATAATAAGAGGCGATGGGCAGGTACACGGCTAGAGCCTCCACCTCGCCGAAAGCCAATTTTCGTAACCCTTCCGGGACGCTGTTTACGGGATCAATAAGAACCTTAGGATGAGCTTCCCGTATGAATCCTTCCTCGGGATATCCGGCGGTAACTGCAACTTTTTTTCCTTCCAGTTGTTTCAAGGATATGGACCCCTCGTGTTCCTTGCGCGATAGCAACACCATGGGAAACTTGAAATAGGGGCCGCTAAAGTTCAGATAGGTTCGATTCTCTTCGTCTTCCACATTAGCTCCCATCATGTCGATATTTCCACTTTGGATGGCAGCCACAATTTCCGGCCAGGTTTCATGCCGTACGGCCTCGAAGCGCAATCCGGTCCTGGTGCCGATCTCCTTCAGAAAATCCGCAGCCACGCCCACATAACGTCCCTCCTCGTCGAAAAATTCAATGGGCGGAAACATGGGGTCCGGCCCCACTCGGATCACCGGATGGTTGCGAATGAATTCCCGCTCCGCATCCGTTAAGGTCGGCATGGATTCTCCGAAGGCCTTTAGGGGAATGGAAAGGGCCATGAGGGTAGCCGTTAGTAGCAACGCTAAAATAATACATGCTCTTATAGGGTTTTCATTCATCCACATTGTTCTGTTCACTCCTATAGTTTGGAAATACATGGTCATGCTCTCGTTCCCAGGCTCTGCCTGGGAATGCCTACGAGGAGGCTCTGCCTCCAGTATTTAACGAACTTTCTCAGCAATGATTTCGCCTCTTTAGGATAAACAATGTGAGTTCTCAATAAGCTGAGAATTTCACGAAATCTTGATGTCGAAAAATCTTTTTCCTTTCATTCCCCAAAGGGGATATTTATTTCAGCCCAGGGTTGCCGTCAGGCTACCCTGGGATGCGTAAACAAACACCCATTATTTCCCCGGAGGGGATACATAAAATCACTCCCAAATGTATCTCTCGTCGTATTCCACCCCGTATTTTTTCAAAAATTCAAGGTACTCCTCCTAGAAGGAAACGCGCTTATGATGTTCTTCCTGATGATTGATATATTTTTTCACAGTTCCTATTTGGGATTCTCCAATAGAAAAGGCCCCATAACCATTTTGCCAATGAAATTTATCTAAAGCCCCTCCCTTACCTTTTATCCATATTGATGAGCAACGTTTTACCTCTCCGATTATTTTAGAGCCGTCTTTATTTCTGGGCCAAATCCAAAGTATGTGCACATGATCTTCCGCGCCCCCGATGATTATGGCCGGATCGGCCAACCGTTTAAATATTGAGGCCATGTAGGCGTACATTTCGTTCCGGATGTTTTTGTCTTCCAGGAACGGACGGCGGTCTTTTGTGGAGAAAATAATATGAACGATGATTTTCGATAGGGATTGCGGCATTTTATTTATCCCCTCCGGGGAAATATATTTTTTTACAAGGATACCCAGGGTAGGCTACCGCCAACCCTGCGCTGACATATTTAACCCCTCCGGGGCAAAATTGATGCAATTAAAAGATGTCTAATAAACCTTAGGCCCTTGCCCCCGGCTATGCGATTTCGGCCCTCCGGGCCTGGGAACGAGAAACCTGCTTACAGCTTATAAATAAAAATCACCTGAAAATAGTCGGCGTCTCTAGTATTTGCACCAGGAAAACCCTTACCCGGCATATACCTTGAGTACACCGGACTGACAAACAGGTTTTCGGTAGCGCCCCATTCCAAATAAAGATTCAGCTCATTGGCATAGTTATCGCTTGCCCCAGTTGGAGACTTATCGAAGCCGTAAATAAAATAGAGAAGACCTCCACCTACATTTTCGAGTGCTTTGAAACGCAGCGAAAATTGCTGAATATCCGCATTAAGGTTAAAGGGTCCGGTGTAGTTTCCCGAGACTTCACCCTGGAACCAAGTTCCATATCCGCGTGTCATTCCATAAAACAAAGGATCATAGGTTTCGCTAAAAAAGCTGTAACGATAACCAATGGCCGGCGACATTGGTATCCAGGGCAAGGTATATTCCCCTTCCACATACCAGGCATAACCGTCATCCCGGCCCGGCACATCAAAATTTTCATGAACAACTTCAAAGGATAGAAAGGTATTCTCTATCCCCATACTCCCCTGCCCTCGAATGCTAAAAATCGTCATATCATCCCGATAAGCATAAGTACCGAAAAATTCATTTTTATTCACATCGACTACTTTCATCAAGCTGCCACCTAATGTGCCTAACTTCTCATCAACCCACTCAAGATTTAACCCTACCAACTCAGTGGAGGCTTGTGCCGGAATCCCGGATTGCAACCAAAAAAAGTCTCCTCTTAAAGGTGTATCGGTTTGGTACTTGGCAATGAAGGTATTATTAAAAGCCTGGCGTGGAGCAAGCCAGTAGGCGCCACCCCTGTTAACCTCTCCTCCGCCGATGTCCTTAAAACCCAGGCCAAAATTAAGCGCGTCATGCGCAATAATAAAACCATCGCCCAGCATAAAACCTTGTTTGCCAAACGAAACATCGAATTGTTCATTTTTCCAGCCTAAAAAGGCGTTTTCCACATCGGCCTCTCTTTCAGCACCGGTAGTAAAGCCGCCTGCGTCGCCGTTTCCAAAAGTGGCGGAACTTAAAAAACTAACTCCTCCATACCAGTTATTGATATTGCCGCTCAGTCCAGCCTCTATATAACCTTCTTCCCAACCCACCGACCCTCTGTCGGTTCCCATAAAATGATAGTCTTGCGAACTATGGAAAGCGCCAAATCCAATTTCCAGATCGACATTCAGTTTCATTGTTTCTGTTTTGACAAGTTCTTGAGCATTCGATACGGAAGCTATGCAACAAAATAACAAAACAGCCCACGGTTTTATTGTGAATAAATGTTTCATACGATCTCCTTGTTCTGCGTTCAAAGGTTCAGGGTTCAAGGTTCTGGGTTCAAGGTTTTTAAAAGCCCTGTATCCACGCTTATATCCAAAATCCGCTTTAACATGCGGCTTTCCACTACTCCACTACTCCATCACTCCGCCCTTCCCTCATTCTATCCTTTTCTGCATTTCTTCCAAAGTTTCACCTGCCTCCTCAAACCGAAACTCCGCAACATGTTCTTCCAAAGTTGTAAAAAGTTCCGGAAAATTATTCCCCAGGGCTTTTTTTATCTGAGGTAGTGGTTCCGAGGCTCGAAAGCTCCTGGAGTTCAATCGGCGAACCAAATCCTCCATCAGCGATTCCAGGGCAACCATATCCACGCTTTCCCTCTTTTCACAATTCTGTTCCAACTTTACGTTTTTATTGAGGGCCGCCAATCCACCCATAACAACCGACAGAGCATGGCAAAAAGCCGTAAACGGCTCGTCTTTTGCGCCGCCGTTCCCCAGGGCGGATTCCAAAGCACCTGCTGTTTTGGACAAATCCTCGGCTCCAATGGTCCCCGCAGCTCCCTTAAGGGTATGAGCCAGGAGTTGGGCCTGTTCAATTTCACCATCATTGATGGCCCGTTTTAAAAGGTTGGACGCCTCCATATGATCCTGGTGAAACTCAAGCAATATTTTTTGAAATAGCTTACGGTTGTTCCTTACTTTTCGCAGCCCCATATTCAAATCAATTCCCGGCAGAGTAGCTGGTAGCAAACCATCCCCATGAGATGGTACTTCCATTGGAACCGCCTCAACATCAATTTCACCCTTCGATCCGAGCCATTTAGCCAGGGTCTGATACAGGTTATCTGGATCGATGGGTTTTGCTATATGGTCATTCATCCCCACTGCCAGACATTTTTCCTTATCTTGTTCCAAGGCATGGGCGGTCATGGCGATGATTGGGATTGATGAAGGGAATGATGAATGATGATCGATGATTGATGATTGTTTTGTTTCTTCTGCCGACAATTGTTCCTGTTTTTCATTCATCAATCGACAATCATCAATCGACAATTGTTCCTCCCACTTCCTGATCTCCTGCGTTGCGGTGTAGCCATCCATCTTCGGCATCTGGATGTCCATCAATACCATATTAAAACTCTCATTTTTCACTGCTTCCACTGCTTCCAATCCGTTATTGGCAATAATGACGGTCAAACCTACCCCTTCCAACAGCGCTCGCGCCACCTGTTGATTGGTTTTATTGTCTTCCACCAGAAGAACCCGTTCGCCCTGATGATATTGCATGGGCTCATCTCCATGGTCTTCCAAAACTACGTCCCCTGGAGTTTCAGTTTGACGGCCAAACCCCAAAATAAAACTGAAGGCGCTTCCCTTCCCGGGCGTACTTTCCACGGTGATTTTCCCTCCCATCATCTCCACCAGTTGTCTGGTGATAGCCAGGCCAAGCCCGGTGCCCCCGTATTTTCGCGTAGTGGAGGCATCTCCCTGAACAAAAGGTTCAAATAGTTCTTTCTTCTTTTCCTTAGGTATGCCAATGCCTGTATCCTGGATTACAAAAAGCAGCTGTAGCGAAGACGCGGTCTCATGGAGAGATCGGATCTCTATGGTAATCCCACCGGTGTCGGTATACTTGATGGCGTTGCTCACCAGGTTGGTAAGAACTTGCTCCAATCGCAAGGGGTCTCCCACCAGGGCGCGGGGTACCTTTTCCGGCACAGAAAGTTTACACTCCAGCCCCTTCTCTTCAGCCTTGGCGCAAAACAGGCTGCATATTTTTTCCAGGACCGCGTCGAGGTGAAAGTCAATATGTTCCAGTTTCAGCTTTCCCGCCTCTATTTTGGAAAAGTCGAGGATGTCGTTGATGATGCCGAGCAAGGATTGTGAGGAGGATTGAATCTTGGTCATAAAGTCCCGCTGTTGTTCCGTGAGATCGGTCTCCATGGCCAGGTGGGTGAGGCCGATGATGGGATTTAACGGTGTACGGATTTCGTGGCTCATGTTCGCCAGGAAAACACTCTTGGCCTGATTGGCGGCCTCCGCCGTTTCCTTGGCTCTTTTTAATTCCTCGGCTCTGGCTTTCGCGTTGCTGATGTCGAACATAAACCCATTCAGCGCCGATGGTCCTTCGGCTCCAGGCAAAACGGATATAAATTCCCGGACCCAAACGGTCCGTCCATCTGCAGTAATCATGCGGAATTCAAGCACATGGTCAAGACCTTGTTCCGTATCTTTAGCGCATTCGGAGATCGCATTCTCGCGGTCATCCGGATGGAGCCTATTGGCCCAGGAATCCATATCCGTCCAACTTTCCACCGGGTAACCCAACCATGCTTCCACTTGGGTGCCCATGTAAGTGTAGCGATTAGTGGCCAAATCGAAACTGAAGGGAACGGTTTGGGATGACTCCACCAGGGACCGGAACCTGGCTTCACTTTCCATGAGGGCAGACTCCGTCCGTTTGCGTTCAGTTAAATCTTGAAAAGTACCAAGCATTCGTACAGGCTGTTCATGATGATCAAACTCCACCTTCCCAATGGCATTGCACATTCTTTCAACACCATTTTTAAGAATGACTCTGCAGTCCACATTGTATGGTTCTTTCTCATTCAGCGCTTTATGAACAGCAGTATTGATGATCTCTCTGTCATCGGGATGAATCGTATCGATGAACAGTTCAAATGAGGGCTCTATTTCTTCTGGTGCAAGTCCTAAAATTTTAAAGATTTCAGGCGACCAAACTAGTTTCCCCGAAACGGGATTCCAATCCCAAGTGCCTATTTCTCCCACCGATGTTGCAAGATCGTAGCGATCCTTAGTTTCCCTCAATTCGGCTTCT
>JAJDAS010000441.1 GCA_029261755.1 Nitrospinia bacterium | reverse complement strand
GAAAAAAGCCAACCAGATCCCATTCTATGGTGTTTTAGGATAAGTTTCATGGGCATTAAACAGATTTTAGATAAATTTTTGTTTTTTTTTCAACACCAACCACAAGATGTGGTGCATGGTTGAGTCAAGTAGATAGCCCGGATATCTTTTTCCAGTCTACTTTGCCACGCACACCCTGTTGCGTCCCGCTTCTTTGGCCTTGTAGACGGCGGCATCGGATTCCTCCACCAGTTTTGCGCATATATCGTCCACGGGCATATTCAGCCATTCGGGACGGCATTCCGTTACCCCGAAACTGGCAGTAATCTGGACGATCTCTTTCTCTCCACGAATGAGGAAGTCATGGTTTGCGATGGCCTCTCGAATAATGTCTGCTTGTTTTCTGGCCTCCTCCAATTTCAGATTCGCATAGATGATGCAGATCTCCTCCCCGCCATATCTTGCTGCAATATCGCCGCCCCTGATATTGCTGCGAATTTCGCCTGAGACCGCTGCAAGGACCTGGTCACCCACTCGGTGCCCGAATTTGTCGTTGAACTTTTTGAAATGGTCCACGTCGCTAAAGACCAGGGAAAAAGGTTGCTGGTCTTTTTTGAACTGTTCCACGGCTTCTTGCAACTTGGAATCAAAGGCCCGCCGGTTGTAAAGCTTGGTCAGGGGATCAAAGGTGGCTTTTTCTTCGAGAATGGTTTGCATATCATTCACATTTTTCAAGACATCCTTGCAATTGCTTTTCAGTTTGCTCACCAATTCCAATGTCTCGGATGGGGGCCTGTTGGATTTTATATTGCTGAGGATCTTATCCGCTGTAGTGTCCATCTCCGAGATGCCCACCGCCTGTTTGTTTGCCAGACCGGACACATCTTTGCTGAGCCCCGCGATTACGTCGGACATGCCATCAACGATATCTTCCAGACCATCCATTTTTTCCTGGCAGTCGTTATGGTGGAGTTCCTCTAATTCCACCATGACTTTGGAATAGTTTTCCGGTTTGTAGGAACTCTCTTTGAATGCCTGGAGCAGACGCTTCTGTATCTCCCCCTTTTCGTTAGCCGTCATCCCCTTGTAAAAGGATATGGTCCGCATGAGATAGCCCAATCCCAGCCATTCTCCTTTTTCCAAAGGTATTCCCATGTCGTACATGGACTTGCAGTCCGTATTGCAAAATCCACCCTGGGGTTTGACTTTCTTGGTATGGCTTCCAGCCTGGTTCATAATGCAGAATTCCTTTCAGGCAATAAAAAGGTTCAAGGTTCAGGGTTCAGGGTTTACGGACACGAATAACGGATACGGGCGCGGCTTTCCAAGGCTCAATGTTTTATTGGTTCAATGCCTTAACCACCAAATCTCCCATTTTCGCAGTTCCAGTAAGCTGTCCCTTGTCGTCCATGATATCTGGCGTCCGATATCCTTCTTTCAAAACGGAAGCCACTGCCGTTTCGATGGCGTCGGCAGCCTCCAGGCAGTTCAAAGAGTACCGGAGCATCATAGCCACCGAAAGAATGGTAGCAAGGGGGTTTGCTTTGCCCTGACCCGCGATATCCGGTGCGCTCCCGTGGACCGGCTCGTACATGCCGCATTTCCCGCCTACGCTGGCGGAAGGGAGCATCCCGATGGAGCCGGTGAGCATGGCGGCCTCGTCGCTCAGGATGTCGCCGAACAGATTGGTGGTGAGGATCACGTCAAACTGTTTCGGGTTCCGAATGAGCTGCATGGCGCAGTTGTCCACATACATGTGGCCCAACTCCACGTCTTGGTAATCTTTGTGTACTTTGATGACCACCTTTCTCCAAAGCTCGGTACACTCCAGGACGTTGGCCTTGTCTACGGAGGTGACCTTTTTCCCCCTTTTTCGGGCGGTCTCGAAAGCTACCCTGGCAATCCTTTCAATTTCTCCGGTGGTATAGATGAGGGTGTTGACGCCGCGTTCCGTTCCGTCTTCCAGCTTGGTGATCCCCTTGGGCTCTCCAAAATAGATCCCGCCGGTCAACTCTCGCAGCACCATGATATCGATCCCTTCCACAACTTCTTTTTTCAGGGTGGAAGCGTCCGCCAGTTCCGGGAAAACCTTTGCCGGCCGCAGGTTGGCAAAGAGGCCAAGCTCTGCGCGTAGTCCCAAAAGTGCTCGTTCGGGCCGCACGGAGTAATCCAGGTCTTCCCACTTGGGTCCGCCCACGGCTCCCAGAAGGACCGCGTCCGACTCCTTGGCCATGTCCAAAGTTTTCTGGGGTAGAGGGGTTCCGGTTTTATCGTAAGCGATCCCTCCGGCCAGGGCTTCCTTTAGGGTAAAGGAAAAACCGAATTTTTTGGAGACGGCTTCCAAGACTTTTAGGCCTTCTGCCACTACCTCCGTTCCGATTCCGTCGCCTGGAATCGCCAGTATAGTTCCGATATCACTCATGCCTGGTTCAGTCCTTTCTTTATGTGGCTAATCAGACCGCCGTCATCAAGCAGTTCCATCATGAAGGGCGGGATGGGGGTGGTTTTGTAGGTTTCATTGCGGGTATGGTTGGTAACCACGCCGTTTTCGGGGTCCACTTCAATTTGATCTCCCGAGCTGATCTTCGCAGCTGCCTCTTCACTCTCGAAAATCGGTAGACCCACGTTGAAGGAGTTTCGGTAAAAGATCCTGGCGAAAGATTTTGCTATGACGCAGGAAACTTTCGCCGCCTTGATGGAGATGGGGGCGTGTTCGCGGGAAGAACCGCAGCCAAAGTTCTTGTCTGCTACGATGATGTCGTTGGCCGACACCTTTTCCGCGAAGTCGGGATCGGCGTCCTCCATGCAATGTTTGGCGAGTTCTTCCGGGTCGGAAGTGTTGAGATGCCTCGCCGGGATTATGGCATCAGTATCGATATCCGCTCCGAATTTCCAGGCTTTTCCTTTATGATTCATGTTTTGTCTCCATGCAAAATGGCGAGTAATCAGGGTAATGAAGGAACTTAACATTATCTCAAAAGACCCTCAACCTGTTCAAGTTTTTTTCATCTGAGAGTTACTCTCGCACAATTTAAAGAAAAAAGAAATTTCGCCACAGGACACGGAGAACACAGCGCGGCGAAGCCGCGACCAAAGGACAGAGGGACGAACGCTCCGCTTTGACGAGGGACGAAAAACCCTCGTTTCCCTGACTTGCGAAACTGCAATGTTATCAATGGGTTACGAGCAAGACTGTGCTAAAAAAACAAAGTTTCATAGGTTTGTAGTACAGAGATTAAAAGCAGTGACGAGTGACAAGCTACCCATTTCCCCTGCTTTTTCTTGTTACTCGTCACTTGTCATTCGTAACTTGATCTTGGATTGCAAGGCGCCTATTTCCACGACGAAAGAATTTCCAATAACCTGGGAAGCAGGTAAAAGGGGATGGTGGCCAATTCGTAAGACCTTCCCCCGATGGACAGGGTCTCCTTAATAAGATTGTTGCTGGAAACC
>JAJDAS010000440.1 GCA_029261755.1 Nitrospinia bacterium | reverse complement strand
TCTAACTAATAATATGCCCTATTTCTGACCTTCCGTCGAGAATCCTATCAACAAAAAAGAAAGCTGATTAAAGTTTGGCAGAAAATGGTCAAATTTTGAGCATTTTTTTGTTTCTACAAAAAAATCGCTCAATTTAGGTATGAATTATATAAATGCAAATATGCCTGAGAAGGTTAGCACTGTAATTCGTATTGTAGAGATACAAGTGCGAATACTTTCAACAGTGGTGTAGATAGTGCTAACTTGATCTAAAATAAGTACTGATACAGCAATAAGTATGGCCATGACTTGCATGCTCGTATCGGCCTTTCGCAGGTAAGAGTTCGATAACCATCCCTGTTTAGTGTCCTTTTCTTCTTCGGTCAATTCTTCCCAATGTAGGCTGGTTTCACCTACTAGCCTGCGAAAGGTCTTTATTTGCTTATACTTGGAATCTTTTTGCTTGGAATTACTGCTGGGTTTTTTTGACAAAAAGTAAACTAACCAAAATGAGAAAAATAGCGTCAAATAGAAAAAAAACAACTTTTCATTTATATATTCCAGGCCAAGTAATTCAACGCCAACTAAATTAACTAATAAAGCATAACCAATGACCATCGAAAACCAAACGCAGAAAAAAAAAGAACCGGTTGCTTCTCCATAACCGGCAAATTTCTCGATTCCATCTTTTCCATCAGTATTTTCAGCAGCTTTCGTTATGTGTGGAACACCGCAATGAACGCACGTTGTGGCTTTATCGCTAATTCGTTCGCCGCACTCATTACAATCAATGATAGCCATTAGAAATACTCATTGTTTAAGATTATTGGTTAAGGTTTGAATTCGCATCCCTGTTTGAGGTCATCTTTGACCGGCTCTCAATCGCACAATACTCGACAAATTGATCACCGGGCAGGCCCGAAATTCGGTAGCCATTTTGCGAGGAGCAATAAAAAGGACAGGGATGGTTACCTAATAACTTTGCAATTGCAGCACAAGTGGAGTTGTAATTTCCTTCAACGGAAAAACATAAATACAAAGTAAAATAAAAAGATTTTGACATTTTTTCCGCTGTTCCAATGCCATTAAACTTTGGATGGCATATTTTGGACGAAAAATCTGCTATGTTATTATGGGTAGCGTCAAACAACAGCGTTTCAAAAAAGTGGGTATGTACATTTTTTGGCAAATCTATAGGAAGCAAAAGATGAATCAAAGCCTTCCCAACCACACTCACGGAAAATGGGCGACTTGCCAGTCCGGCAAAACCTTCGACAGCTGCAATCCGCGCAATTGAAAAAAAAGCACATGAAAGAAGACCAAAAAAACATAGCCGAGTTGCAAGAGGAAAATCGGAAGCTTCGCCAAAGCCTTTCGTGCATGGAGGAAAGGTTGAAAATGAGCGACGAGAAATTTCTGCGTTTGTCCGACGCCACCTTCGAGGCGGTTCTTCTTCATGAAGACGGTAAGATTCTGGAGACTAACGTCAAATTTCAGGTAATGTTCGGGTGGAGCCTGGATGACCTTCGGAACTCAAGTGAACCGGTCTTTATCGCTCCCGAATTCCGCGAACTGCTCATGAAGCATTTCGCGGAAAAACATGAAGAACCTTACGAGGTGCTTGGCCAACGAAAAGACGGCTCCAAATTCCATATCGAAATCCATTGCAAGGGTCTCAACCTTTGCGGCAAAAACCTCAGAGTAGTTACGATCCGGGATATATCCAAGCGGAAAAAACTGGAGGAAGAGGTCAAGCTGAGAGCCCTATTTGGGAAGTTTAATCCCGGTCCGGTTTTGAGGTGCGATAAAGATGCCATGCTTCGGATGGTCAATCCTGCGGCCATGGAGATTTTCGGCATGGAAAAGGAGGAGGGGATAAGGCTGAATGAGTTCATTCCGGGCATTGAAAATATCGGCCTGGAGGATTGCATCGCCAAAGATTCTCTCACCGCCTTTTCCGCTCCGGTGGGAGATCAATATTTCCAGTTTACCGTAAGAGGTGTTTCCGAGATGGGGGTGGCACAAATATACGGCAGTGATATTACGGACAGGAAAAAGCTGGAAGGGAGGTTGCAGGAAACCCTGGCTGAGCTTCAAATCATCCTCGAAAGCGCAGGTGTAGGTATATCCCTTGTTAAGGAAGGGAAAATTATATGGGCTAACAATATATTGGAAGAGATTTTTCGCGGTAGTCGGGAAAGTGTTTATGGGAAAGATCTGAGCATATTTTTTTCGTCCCAGTCAGCAAAAGAGGAGGAGCTAAAAGGAGCCTCTTTAATAGCGGGAGAACCGGTTCAGATAGAAGGCACATTAAAACGTCTTGACAGTTCTCTGTTTTGGAGCAGGGTTGTGGGTAAGGCCATTGACCCGGCGGACCTTTCCAAAGGGATCATCTACATTATTGAAGATTTCTCCCAGCGAAAAGAGATGGAAGAGAAGTTGAAGCAGGCTCTGGCAGAGTTGGAGATCATCCTGGAAAACGCGGGGGTGGGAATTGCCATGGTGATGGCCAGAAAATTTTCCTGGATGAATAAAAAATTAAGGGAAATGTTGGGATACGAAAAAGCGGAAGTAGAGGATCTGGGTATAGAAGCCCTGTTCCCCAAAAAGGTCACAGAGGAGGAATTCCATAAAATCCATGCCGGAAATATGGAGAAGATGAAACAGGGGGAAACCATCTACATGGAAACCAACATCAAGCGCAAGGATGGTTCTTTGTTTTGGGGACGCCGGGTAATCAAAGCCATCGATTCCTCCAATCTTTCCATGGGTTTGATTTCCATTGTGGAAGATTTCTCTGAACGAAAACGGATGGAGGAAGAGCTTCGAGCTGCCAAAGAGAAGGCCGAGGAGGCCACAAAGCTGAAAGACAAATTCGTCTCGCTGGTGGCCCATGATCTGAAATCGCCTTTCAACTCGATCCTGGGATATTTAACCCTGGTCCACGATGACGCGCAAAACCCACTCCACCCTAAACATCACGAGATGCTCTCCCGCGCCATGGATAGCGGCAAAGCCCTGCTCCACATGATTGAGGAGCTGTTAAAAATCAGCCGCTTCCAGACCGGGAAAATCCTGCTCCAGCCAAAATTTTTCGACGGCTATCTTTCCGCAGGCTATGCAGCGGCAAACCTGAGAAATCTTGCGGAGCAAAAGGGGATATCGCTTATCAGTGAAGTCCCTCGTGGGACACGGCTCTACGCCGACGTGAACCTATTCGGGGAGGTGGTCCAGAATTTGGTCTCCAACGCCGTGAAGTTTTGCCATGAAGGAGACCGGATTACCATCAGCGCCTTGAAAGGCAGGGCAGGTATTACCGTCAACGATACGGGAGTGGGCATCAACGAAATGATGCTGCCGAAAATCTTCCAACATGAGGAGACCACCTCCACCAAGGGAACCGCCGGAGAAAAGGGGACCGGCCTGGGGTTGCCCTTCAGCCACGATATCATGGAGGCCCACGGTGGCACTCTCCGAGTGGAATCGGTGGCAGGAAAAGGGAGCACATTTTATGCCGAGCTGCCCACGGTGAAGCCGGTGATCCTCCTGGTGGATGATGATGAGGTAACACGATTCATGTTCAAAGAGAACATGTTGCAACACGACCTCGAAATACTGGAAGCGGAAAACGGGGAAGAGGCCATGAGGCTAATGGACAAAACCATTCCTCATTTGATTCTGACGGATATAGAGATGCCTGTCATGAACGGTTATGAGTTCTTGAAGCGTATCAAGGAAAAAGAGGAAACCAAATCCACACCGGTGATCGTCATCACCTCCAGCTCCAGCATAGAAGACCGGGAAAAGGCGTTTCAATTGGGAGCCAATGATTATGTGGGCAAGCCCCTGGTTATCGAGGACCTGATTCCGAGAGTGCGGAGGTTTGTGAGTTGAGCCGTCCGTTTACCTTTTGATTTCCTTGTCCAGATTTTTCATAGATAGCTGAATGTCGTTTATAACTGCTTGTGGGTTATTATTACTCGCGTTAAGAGGGGCAAACTGGGCGGCCTCACATTTTTCCAATAGCCGGACAGCCAAATCCCTCGTGTTTTTGGGGACCCCTTCGCCTCCAAGCAACTCCTCCACATCCGCCGGAGTGAGGGTCCCCCCGGACACATTCAGCTTGTCGCCTATAAAATCTTTAAAAATCCTGGAGGACTCCGAGAAAAGTTCTCGTCCGTTGGTGACTTGGCCCTGAGACGCCAGGGCCTTGAATTTTTTACCGGCCACCGAAAACGCGGACCGTGATCTGTAAATATCCGCCTTGGA
The DNA here is from genome assembly GCA_029261755.1 of Nitrospinia bacterium. Taxonomy (GTDB): domain Bacteria; phylum Nitrospinota; class Nitrospinia; order JACRGO01; family JACRGO01; genus JACRGO01. The sequence goes on along the minus strand of JAJDAS010000440.1, from coordinate 1,607 downwards.
ATATTTACTTTCTTTCCGTCGGATATACACAAAGGAGGCTATGAAAATGATGGTTGGCAAGGCAAAAATCAGCGCTACAAGCCTGAAAAAATCCCCATCCCGAAGTCCGGTATTGAGAGTGCTTCCGTCCATTTCAATGGGAAAAATATCCTTGCCGATGACATTTACCTTGTTCTTTTCCGGCACGGTTTTCACATCCCCAACGATTTCCAGTGTCTCCTTCTCTTTGGATTTAGTCACCAGCATGGGGGCCAGAACCGCCTTCAAATATTGGTATTGCCCGATTTCCGGGTCGAAATAGGAAAGACCCATTTTCGGCAGAGTGTAAGTCCCCTCTTTTAAGGGGACCAGGGCCTTTTTGAAGGTCTTTCGCCCAATTACTTTAGCGCCCTGGTTATCCACCGCCACCTCGGGCTTGTCGCTGTAAACCTTGAAGTTCTCCGCATCTTCCGGAAGCTCCAGAACCATATCCCGAATGTTCCCATCCCCTTCCAGGATCACTGTAATGGTATTGGTGTCACCCACTTCCAACTCCTCTTTTTCCATGGATGCCAGAATGGAAAACTTACCCACCAGTTTGGCGAAGTCTTTGGGTTTTCCTTTGGAAGGAAGAGGATTTACATGGATTTCCAACTCATTGGAATGTATATTTTTTCTGACCCGTTTTTGGTGGCCCATAATTTGTCCGAAGAAAGGATCGTTGAAAAAATTGCCGAAGGGATCGCGTCGCCTTGAACGTTTGTCCCGGACCAGGACGTCGCAATGAAGAACCGCAGGATCGATGGTTAGTTTTCCTGGTTTTAAGGGGAAAAGAGCCTTTTTGATTTCAGTAACCAGGTAATTGACTCCGTTGATGTTTTCGCGGAATTCGGTCTGCTTCCCCAACTCTTCCGCCCAGAATCCGCTGAACTGAGGAAGGTCCAACTTCGCATCCACGATCTCCAGCGATCTATATAGGCGGAAGGTGTAGACAATCTGCTCGTTCTCATAAGGTTTTTCATTGGACACAGAAACGCGGGCAAAAATAGGCCGGGGTTGATCTTCGGCACCCTGCCTCCCCGATGTTGCCGATTGATCCGCCTCTGGCTTTTGGACCATCAACTCAATGGACCGGCTTTTAATGGTTTGGCCGTCGTGTTTCAGGGTGGAGGGTCCGATTACCAATTTACCGTTTTTTTGGGGAATGAGGATGTAATTGAATTTGACGCTTCTTGATATGGAACCGTTGATGATGCTCATCTGGCTGGATGTCCCCGCCTGTTGCACCTGAAAGTCTTTCATGGGAGGGAGGGTTGGCGGTTGAGCATTTTGCGAACCTTCCAGGATAAGGGTGTAAACCACCTGATCTTCCAGGGTGATGGCGTTTCTGTCGACGGATGCCGACAGAGTGACGGCCTCAACGTAGCTGCCGAGCAATGTAAAAATAACCGCCAAAAGCCCCCAAAAGGCTATTTTTGTTTTTTTTGTTTTGTAAGAAAACATGGTTTGAACTTTAAAAAGTTAAAAAAATGAACATCGAACATCGAACATCGAAGAAGGTAGATTTTTTTAAAAAGATGTTGGGGCATTTGGACGTTTATGTTCGCTGTCGGGGGGGGGGGACTTGG
>JAJDAS010000439.1 GCA_029261755.1 Nitrospinia bacterium | reverse complement strand
CACTGCTTTGACATCGACTTCCTTTTCAAAACAGGTAGTGTCCATGCGCGAGTAATCTGTGAGATCATTAACAATTTTTTCAATTCGGTCCGCCCCTTTTTCAATTAAAGTGAGGTTATTTTCGAAAATTTCCATCACACTTTCCAAAGGCATGCCAGCCATGTGCTTTCTTCCTTCAACCTTTGCGCCCGTTTGAATAAAAGGCCGGGCTTCCTTCCACACCTTTTTTAATACAGGCAGGTTTAATATAATATTATTATTAGGGTTGTTTATTTCATGGGCCACGCCGGCCACTAAAGTTCCCAGGGATATCATTTTGTCGGCTTGAGTTAATCTTTCCTGGGCGCGTGCTCGTTCCGTAATATCAGTGGAAATGCCGCAGACAGCATAAGGAACTCCCATGGAATCAAGAAGGGGAAACTTGGTGGATATGTAGGTGTGTATTCCGTCATCCAGGGGAGTCGTTTCTTCAAATTCTAAAGGAACACGGGCTTCTATAACTTTTTGATCATTGACGCGAAATATTTCAGCTTTATCCTTTGGGAAAATATCATAGTCGGTTTTTCCAATGGCCTCTTCTTTTTGGATATGAAAAAGGGTTTCATACCGGCGATTTATTAATAGGTAACGCCCCTGGGTGTCTTTAAGGTATACCACCGCCGTGGTGTTGTCCAAGATGGATTGCAACCGCTCCTCGCTCTCCCGCAGCTCCGCAGTCCTTTCCTCTACCTTTTTCTCAAGTGTTTCATTAAGCTCGGCCAGTTGACGGATGTACTCTCTCGCGGTCAGGGCGGATTTTACCCTGGATTGCAGGATCATTTTTTTGACCGGCTTGGAAATAAAATCCGTAGCTCCTAATTCAAAGCATTTGGCCAGAAGCTCTTCGTTCTCACCCGCTGTCAACATAATTACAGGAGTGTTTTTGTAAATAGGATGGGATTTTATTTGTTGAAGGAGGGTCATTCCATCCATATCCGACATATAAACGTCCAATAAAACAAGATCAATGGAATGCTTCTCTAAAATTTGGATAGTTTGAGTGGGAAAGGTGGTGGAAAGAGAAGTATGGCCAAAGAGACGGAGATATACTGTTACGGTTTGAAGAATAGTTTCGTCGTCATCCACAATCAAAATAAGCGACATCCTGGTTCCTTGATTTACTTGAGTTGGAAAAAAATAAGGCGTTTCAGTTTAAGGATTTTTGATTGGATGAAATGGGGAGTTGTTGTAAAGATCCTTCAATTTTATGAGGGTCTTTTTTTAATGCTGTTTCACCTCCGGCAGCGCCTGCGCCAAAATGGATGAAGAAGACGCTGCCTTCGCATTCCACGGATTCCACGGAAAGTGAGCCGCCCATCGCCTCCATGATGTCTTTGCAATATGGGAGTCCCAGGCCGGAGCCTTTCTCGCCATTTGTGCCCCTCGATGTGGTCTTCAATTCATAATTGAATAGCTGCGGAATCAATCTAACAGGGATGCCGGAGCCAGTATCTTTTATCGCAATAGTGGATTCGGCGCCTTTGACCTTATATATTGTAATTTTGTCTCCACTGCCGCAAAACTTTATGGCGTTAGAGAGCAGGTTTTGAAAAACTTCCCCCAATAGCGCCTCGTCCTCTTGTATGCTCATTCCGATGGGCAGTTCATTGGCAAGCTCGATCCCTTTCCTTTCCGCCATGAAAGTATAATTGTCTGTTTGTTTTGCGGCAAACTCTCTTAAATCAATAGAGGTTTTCACTAAAATTATTTCCCCTATTTGCAACCGGCTGGTATCCAACAGGGCGCCAACCATTTTTAGTTGTCTTTCAGCTAGTTCTTTTGCGGAATGGGTCATTTCTCTGATTTCATTTTCATCAATTTGATTTTCCTCTGGGTTTTCCAGAATTTCTAAGATGCTGGCGATGCTTCCCAATGGCGCCCTCAAATCGTGCGATACCAAAGAAACAAATTTGTCCTTTAGCTCTGTGGCTTTTTCCGCCTTTTCCTTGGCCACCCTCAGGCACGTTTCATTCTCTGCGAGTTTATGGGTTCGCTCCAAAACTCGCTGCTCAAGGCTTGCGTTAGCTTCCAGTAAATCGAAGCGGGCCTGTTTAAGTTCCTGCACAAAGGCGCAGAGAAGAAGGATAGTAAAACCCACAATGCCCAAAAACAATTGAACGGGCGCCATTGGTTCAGACAGGGATTCCCTGTTGTATTGACCGTAACCGTAACTGGTGCCGAGCCAGACAATCATAAAGGCAATGAGGTTCCACGTTGCCGTTGAGCGTGGGGAAAATCGAACCGCCGCCCAAATCAAAGGCAGAATAAGCAAAAAAGGGCGCGCCAAGGCGTGCTTAAGTTGATCGTTCAGGGGGCCGAACACGGCATAACCTATAAAGACTATGGCGATGGTAATTGAAGCTGCTTCAAAGGCCTTTTTAGGTTCAAAACGAATAGAGGGATCTTGAAGCCACAGCAAAAAAGCCGGGGCTACTATCAGAGCGCCTACAAGATCGGATATACCCCATTGTTGCCAGTCCACTAATAATTGGCTGCTTCCTCCAAGGCCCGCCCCGTGGATGGACAAAGCGCCTCCCAAGGCCGCAATCATGGCAGTAGGAGCGGCTCCCAACAAGGTGAAGGTAAGAACGTCTTTATGCCTGGAAAAATGTGGCCGGAAATTGGACTGAAAACTGATAAGCCGCATTCCAACTATGGGCGCCAAAACATTGCCAATGGATATTCCCATATTGGCCGTTACCCAGGCAGAAAATGAAGGATCGTAGTCTTTCAGGAAATGCATATTGGCCAGGAAGGAACCTATGAAGATGGCCGGCCAAATGGCTGCTTCAAAGCGCAAAACCATGGCAAAGGCAACGCCCGCCGCTGGCCAGACTATGGCTGTACTGGCGTTATTAATGGACAAGGCGATAGATATTTCGGCAACCAGAAAATAAATGATCGTGATAACCAGGGTCCGCTTCATGAGATCCTTTTTAAAAGCGAAATGGATATAGGATAGGGCCAGGAGGGACGAAAAGAAGAAAATTTATGGAAATTCCGTTTTAAAAAACCCTCACTCTTCGCCGATATCCTCATTCCAAATTTCAGGATTGGCTGTGATGAAATCTCTAAGTAATTGGACGCATTCCTGAGAGTTGAGGTCCATGACCTCTACTCCGTTTTCCCGCAACCACTCTATCCCACCGGAAAAATTTATTGATTCCCCAACTATAACAGTCCCGATTTTAAATTGCCGCACCAGCCCGGAACAATACCAGCAGGGAGCCAAAGTCGTTGCCAAAATTGTTTGCCGGTAACTCTTCTGGCGTCCTGACTTCCGAAAGGCGTCTGTTTCCCCGTGAATTGAGGGATCACCGTCTTGGATACGACGGTTATGTCCCTTCCCCAGGAGTTTTCCCTCTCTGTCGAAAAGGGCGGCCCCTATGGGAATGCCTCCCTCCGCCAATCCTGCTTTGGCTTCTCCCAGAGCAACCTGCAACAAGGCATGATAATCAAGATTCTGGTCCAATTTTCCTCCGGAAACCTTTTAAGTAAGGGCGCTTCCAAATAATCTCTAATTCATGGATTTTTGCGGAAAACTCCCCATTGATAAAGGGGGCCAGGGAGTTGTAAAAAGGTTTTTGGAAGCGCCCTTAAGTGATTATCATAATCGGCCCCCGAATTTGCCCAAAGATTAGCAAAGTGAGGCATGAAAGTCAAAAAAAACTTCCTTCTTCAAGGCGCATTTCTCTCAGTGCTCTTTAGAAGATTTTAAAGAAAAATTCACCCCGTTAGAAATTACAGGAACGAGATGCAGGCAAACGTCAAAATCAGGAAAACATTAGGGCACTTCCAAAAACTCTCTTCACATCCCCCTAACCCCCTTTATTAAGGGGGAACTAGTTGTGGAAATTATTCAAATATAGAGTTTCTGGAAGTGCCCATTAGTTGTTTAAATGTTTGGCACCCGCTCAGGGGACCTATGCCTATAGATAGGACTTACGAAAATAGCCTAGAGAGCCTGGGAACGCGGGCGCCCCGCCCGATCCATAAGCATGAATGTTTGAACCATGGGCCTGATAACATGAATGGTAAGGCTCTTGCGATAATTTATACTCTACCGCAATTGGTTTTCGGTATTCAAAATTGGCGAAACCAATTGCTAAGCATTAACTGCAACCAAAATTTGATTTTAACACCGAAAATCAAATTGGTTTTAGTATAAAAGATAATGCCAGTTAGGGAGGATCCTGTGGAAGCGAGTTGAAGCTGGTTTGTTGAAGCGCGTTTGAATAGAGGGCAGGTTGGCTTTTCACTTTGTTTATGCAGGAATGGTGGGGCTGTTACAAGGAGAAAAATGAACTCAGGACACTTAGTCGTCCTTGATAACGTCTTCCGCTGAGGACTTTAAACAGGTCAATAAATTGCTAAGATCCTTTTCCGTTTCTTTGTCCCTGACTCCTTCGGCAAAGTAGAGGCGAACAAAACAGGTTTTAGAGGTGGGATGAAAGCTGGATTCCGTTTCAATACGAACCGCCCTGGCATACAGGCGGCTGATAATGATAGGGGCCTTTTGTTTTATATTAACCTGTAGAAAAATTTCATAATCTTCAAACAACCGAATTTCTTCATTGTATTCAATCCGGATAACCGCACTGGTTCTGCTGATGTCCACAAGCTGGGCTAACAAAGATTTTTCTCCCTTTTTGATGTACATTTGGTGGTCCGGCAAGGCATGCTGTTTTTCTGTCCGTTGTTTTACGCTTTTCCAGGATCTTCTTATAATTTCCTCGAGTTCGACCGGGGAAAAAGGCTTAACAATGTAGTTCGTAACCCCATTTTGAATGGCGGTAATGATAAAATCCCTTTCGGCATGCATCGACATCATAATAAATGGCAGATCCTTCAATTCAGGGGTATTTCTAACATGGAAGATAAGTTCTTCTCCATTGAGATTCGGCATTTCCCAGTCGGATAGAATAATATCAATGGATTCCTTTTCCAGGATCTTTATTGCTTCAAGGCCGTCTGCGGCTTCAAAAATAAAGTCAGACCCCAGGCCTTCTTTAACAGCCTTGTGCACCGCATTTCTTACTATTAAAGAATCGTCAACTATCAAAAATTTGAGTTTTTTCATTTAAGCCTTTAGTTACATGATAATTCTGAGAATCCATCTCTCATAATCTAATAATCTTTTAAAATCAAAGACATGGAACCACGAATTTCAATAATTTCACGAATAAAATTTAATAATTAGTGTAATTCGTATAATTCGTGGTTAAGAAAGTTTTTGTTCTTTATTTTTTTGTGGTAAAAAAAAATAAAATATCTTTTGTTAGTTCTTATTGTATTGTTTGATGCCTTACAGATGACATCGTATCCCACGTTTCCGGGTAAATTACATTTAGAAAAAAAACCC
>JAJDAS010000438.1 GCA_029261755.1 Nitrospinia bacterium | reverse complement strand
GTGGAGGCGTTGAACTGACCACCGATGGAGTCCATTTCCATGGCAATCTGGGCAGCCGTTCGCCTCTCGGTCCCTTTGAAAATCATATGTTCCAGAAAATGGGAGATCCCGTTTTTTTTCTTGGATTCATGGCGGGAACCAACATTTACCCATATTCCCAAAGAAACGGAATTGAGATAGGGAATTTTTTCGGTTACCAGCCTGATGCCGTTGTCCAGTTTGTCTCTTTTTATATCTTGTTTGATTACCTTCAATCTTGGTCTCCCCTTAATCAGTTAATCTTTAATAGTACCATAGAGGGCTTTTTTTAAAAAGATTGGATCATTCTCAAAAAGTGTGGTTCAATGGAAATACTTTGGATCTAAAAATTGTTGATTACCATTAAAGGAGTGTAAAGGAGGAAATCAAATGAGACCACCCAAAAATCCTTTTCATCCCGGGGAAATCCTTTTAGAGGAATTTTAAATTCCAACAGGCATTTCTCAAGCGGAATTTGCTAAAAAAATTGATTGGACCAAAGCCAAGCTTAATGAGTTTATTAAAGGGAAGAGAAACATCACGGCAGCCTCAGCCCTTGACTTGGCGGAAATCCTTGGAACAAGTGCTAAATTGTAGATGAACCTTCAAGGTACCTATGATTTAGATGTTGCTAAAAAAAGAAGAAAAGCCGCTTAATTTTTCCCCCAAAGAACTATATCGGCCGTTGTCTAGCTGGCTCCATAGTCCTGGAGGGCTGTGGAGCCCACACGCACCATGGCTCCACAGGGCTTCGCCACTATGGAGCCAGCCGCAAGAGCACCAGGCTTTCAACCCTGAATCTGGTAACCTGTGTAGTTACCTTTTTTACCAACTTTTTCCCACGATTACATTATGGCTCATTTTTTGAAATGCATTAAATTGTTACTCATCTTGATTTCTCTTCTAACCACATTTGCCTCCGTGCGCTCGATTTCCGCTAATTCCCTTGCCCACGCAGACACTGCCGAAAACAACCCTTTTATAGAGATACCCATCCCAACTCCTTCCTGTTACCCACTGGACATCAAGGTAGACAGCCAGGGGTTGGTTTGGATTATGGAGTTCAAGACAAATAAGATCGCCAGATACGATCCGGGGAAAAACACATTCAGTGAGTTTGACATACCCACCGAAAAGAGTGAATCTTCTTATCTGGATTTAGGCCCTTCGGGGAAGATTTGGTTCACGGAGCAAGATGGAAACCAAATTGGGAGTTTTGATCCGGCCACCTCCGAATTTCAAGAGTTCAGGGTTCCCCGTCCCAATGCCATCCCTACTTCCATCCTGGTGGATAAAAAGGGGATTGTTTGGTTCATCGAATGGAACACCAATACCCTTTCCTCCTTTGATCCCGGTTCGCAACAATTCGAGGGATTTCCTATACCGACTAAGATGAGCCGTCCATCAGGGCTGGCGGAAGACAAAGATGGCAATATCTGGTTTATTGAGTTGATTGGAAACAAACTGGCCAAGTTCAGCCCAAAGCGAAAAAGCTTTGAAGAATACCCCCTTCCCGCCGATAGTTGCTCACCATATGGAACGGTCATCGACTCCAACAACCGTGTGTGGTACTCCAACATGCGGGATAGAAAAATGGTTAGTTTTGATCCCGTCTCCAAACAGTTCGAAAATTTTGATTTGGTGCCTAACAAAGGAATCAAGGGCATTGCCATTGACCATGAGCATGGGGCGATTTGGATGGGGCTTCCCACAGACAATAAACTGATTCAATTTGATATTCATACCGGGAAAGTCGCGGAATATGAAATCCCAACCGGGAAAAGCCGTCCCATGGGCTTGGCGGTGGATTCCAACTCCAACGTTTGGTTTCTGGAGGTAGGGGCAAATCAGTTGGGAAAATTGGTTTATGAGCGTTTTCGTACTTTTTCCAAGAAAAGTAATATGAAGATCCAGTTCAAACCAGCCGACAAACTTAAATTCAGCAGAGATTAGGAGGAAATCCTTTTCAACCCGCCCGTATGAAGAAAAAAATTATTCTTTTGTTTCAAACCACCCATGAAACCCTATTAGCTGAAAAAGCGCTGGAAGAGAGTGGAATCTCTGTAAAACCCAGAGTGAAGCCCAGGAAAATCAGTTCTGAATGTGCCATGGGATTGGAAACCGACATAGGCCAACTCCAGGATATTTTAACCATATGTAAAAATAAACGTCTCTCTCAGCCGAACCTCTTTAAAGAAACCGAAAGGAAAGAATGGGTGAAGCTGGAACACTCCCTTGATGAGTATTCATCAACGGAGTAATGGAGTGTTGGAGTACAGGAGTATTGGAAAAACCTAGGCCAACAAAGGTTTGGTTAACATGGTGGGTGCCAAGGCAAATGACTTAATTCCATTCCAAAACAAAAATCCCATCACTCCAATACTCCAGTAATCCACCGGTACTGATAACGGCAACCTTTAAGAGCGTACAAAAAAAAGCCCGTGAGCGCATACAAAAAAGCTTTATAGAAGGAGGTATTTATGAGAAAAAAGGTGTTAGTTTTCCTGGCGGAAGGCTTCGAGGAGATTGAATGTATCACTGTGGTGGATATTCTGAGAAGGGCTGGAATTGAGGTAGTCATAGCTGGATTAACAGCAAGTCCTATCATCGGTTCAAGAAAAATAAGCGTTATGGCCGATCAAATTATTGATGAAGTTTCTCCAAAGGATTTCGATATGGTGGTACTACCGGGGGGTATGCCAGGGACCAACAATCTGGAAAAAGATCCCAGGGTGATTTCATGTCTTAAGGAGATGGATCAACAGGAGAAGTATATTGCAGCCATTTGCGCTGCTCCCAGGGTTTTGAAAAAAGCGGGATTGATCAACCAAAAAAGCATCACTTCACACCCCTCCCTTTCCGATGATTTTCAGGAATCAAACTACCAGGAAGAACGAGTGGTGGTTGATGGTAGATTGATAACCAGCCGCAGTCCGGGTACATCCATGGAGTTTGCCTTTCAGTTGGTTGAAATCCTTGTGGGTGAAAAAATAGCCGGAGAGGTAAATCAGGGTGTATTAGCCAGATTGGATTGTATTCAGGCCAAAGATTCGAAAATGTAATAGGGGAAAGGTTTTAATTCCCTTTGTGAAGGGGGATTAAGGGGGGTACGCCTGCACGGAAAACAAGCATGTTCTCAACTGGCAATCCCGTGAGCGGGTGCAAAATTGAATATCGAATATCGAACAAGGAACCGCAGAATTTGGAAGTTTTTCCTTCGATATTCGAAATTCCCTGTTCGGCATTCGATATTCAGGTTTTAAACGTTGAACCCCGAACCTTTGAACGTTGAACCTTAGCAGTTAAACATGGTTTGGAGATTTCCCTACAATATCCATGGCGTATTGGATTGCCTCTTGGATATCCGACTCGGAGACCTTATATTTTTTTAACATTAGGGTTCGGGAATGTTTATACTTAGGGGGTAACTTGTTCAGGGTGAGGCCATAAATGTCTTCCAGGCAAACTCCACAAAAGCACATATCTTTGTATTCATCCTTCTCAATCATTTTCTCTATTTGTCTGCAAACACCTCTCTCATTTTCATTTCGCATCTCTTTCAGGGAATAGCCTTTGATAGAATAAACATCAGCTTTCATCAGTATTTCTCCTAATTATTGAGAAAAAAAATTTAAGTGAGCGAAACTTTGCATTCGCCATCACAGTACGCATTGAAATAGTAAATGTTTGCCATGGTACTGTCAAGGCATAAAACGAGAAAAAACATACCATTTCGAGTGAATTTAAGGGCGTTTTTGACCAGTTTTGAAGGTGTGTGATAGACTTAAGCCCTTTGGGAACTATTTAGAAAATGAAAATTACTTGCCGCGCCCGATTTTTTGGGCGGGAGAAAAAATAGGAGATTTTATGCCAGATGAAATAAGAGTCCGCTTTGCGCCTTCGCCAACCGGTTTTCTACATATCGGAGGTGTGAGAACAGCCCTTTTCAACTGGTTGTTTGCCAGGCATTACGGGGGTAAGTTTATATTAAGAATCGAGGATACCGACCACTCCAGGTCCACGGAAGATTCCATTAATGAAATCATGGAGGGGTTGAAATGGCTGGGGCTTGATTGGGATGAAG
>JAJDAS010000437.1 GCA_029261755.1 Nitrospinia bacterium | reverse complement strand
GTGGAACAGGCGTTATGGCAGTTTTTCAGGCCTTTTTTTTCCCGTTGGCGTAAAAAGGCGGGACTGCCCTCAGTTCCTTTTTGGGGACATTTTAATCAAATGAATGGTAACAGCCATCCGGTGTTTAATGGGTTCAGTCCTTTGGTGACCCCAAAACCGGCGGACTGGAGTGAGCATATGCATGTTACCGGGTACTGGTTTCTCGATGTTCCATCCCAATGGACTCCTTGCCCAGATCTGGTTAACTTCCTCGAAAGTGGCCCGCCTCCCGTGTGTATAGGATTTGGGAGCATGAATGACAATCGTGTAGCGGAAAGGGTGCGGTTTTCCATAGAGGCTTTGAAAAGGGCGGGCAAGCGCGGGGTTTTTCTGGTGGGGAAAAGTGATTTGAATCGGGAGGAGCTTCCCGAGCATGAGAATATATACATTGCCGGCGATGTTCCTCACTCCTGGTTATTTCCCAAGGTTTCAGCCGTGATCCATCATGGGGGAGCGGGTACCACCGCTGCGGCTATCCGGGCGGGCGTTCCTTCCATTGTTGTTCCCTTTTTCTTTGATCAATTATTCTGGGGGCGGCGTCTGGCGGCTTTAGGAGTGGGGCCTAAGCCAATAACCAAAAAACGCCTCTCCGTGGACACCCTTTTTTCCACCATTCAGGAGTCCGTTGGAAACGAAAAGTTCTTGCAAAGTCTGCAAACATTGAGCGCCCAAGTTAATGCCGAGGATGGGGTGCAAAACGCTATCAACATCTTTCACAATGAATTATCAAGAACATAACATACGGGGAAAGGTTATAAAGAAACAAAATGGATAAATCTACCAACAACTCATCAACCGCCGAACTGCTGAAGTATCTTAAAACGAACGAATTTTTTAAAGGTTTTAGCGATTCGGTTTTTCATCAACTCGCCGAAAAGGCCGAATGGCTTTACCTTAACGAGGGTGAGCCCCTTTTCAAACGCGGGGACCCGTCCGACTTCATGTATATAACTGTCATGGATGGCCTGAAAATTATCTTGAAAGAAACAGGTAGCGACAAAACATTCACCAAGGAAATTCAACCCGATCAAATTATTGGGGAAATACAGTTCCTGACCAGCGGAAAACGAACCGCCGACATTAGCGCATACAAGGAAACTAAAGTCATTAGACTTGGCAAGCGGGTCTTTGAGTGTTTCGGGGATGAAAAGCATGAATTCTTACAACGGTTGAACGCATTAGTTCGTAATCGGCTGCAATTTGACCAATTAAGAGAAGTTTTGCCTAAACTTTTTGGTTCCCTGGAGAAAGGTGAATTGGACGCAATCACGGAGAGGGCTGAATGGATTAAGCTCACACGCGGGGAAACACTCTTTCAACAGGGAGATCCGGGAGATAGTTTTTACATTCTCATCAGCGGCCGAATGGGGGTGGCCGTCGAACAAGAAACAGACAAGAAGGCCATTGAGGACCACTCAGTTGATCGGAGAAGAACCGGAGGTAGAGTAGTGGACCAGATAAAGAGGGGAGAAATATTTGGAGAGATGTCCTTACTAACGGACGACAACCGCTCGGGCACGGTGTTCGCTATTCGTGACTCGGCATTATTCAGGTTCTCCAAGGTGGATTTCAACCGTTTGCTGGAGCAGTACCCCAAACTATTGATGGCCATTACCAAAATCCTTGTAAAAAGACTCCGGAGAACAATGGAATCAAAACGGACCGAAGAATGCTCTATTGTCACCGTTCTGCCGGCAAACCAGGACACGCCTTTAGAAGATTTTACGAGCCGGTTAGCCAAAGAGCTTTCATCTATTTATCCCACGCTTCATATGAATGGAAAACTCCTGGACCAATTTTTGGGCACACCCGGGATTTCTCAAATAACAGAAAAGGACCCCAACTATGTGAGGGTCGCCACATGGCTCAATTTACAAGAGCAAGAGTACCGCTTTATCATTCTTGAAACCGACAAGACATTATCCAACTGGACCAAATGGTGCGTTCGGCAAGCGGACCATATTCTGGATGTTGGGGAGGGGACGGCGGACCCTGGATTGGGAGAGATAGAGGCAAAGATGTTGTTTCTCGTGCAGGAAAATTCGGCCGAAAGTTGTTCCCTGGTCCTCTTGCACCCCAACGGAGAAAAACGCCCAACCGGAACGAGAAAGTGGCTGGAGAAAAGGAAGGTTACCATGCATCACCATGTTCGATGGGATTCTGACGAAGATTTTCAGCGGGTCGCACGTCATCTCGCGGGTACTTCCATAGGATTAGCCATGGGCGGGGGAGGCGCCAGGGGGTTTGCTCATGTTGGGGTGGGTCTAGCCCTGCAAGAAGCAGGGATACCGGTTGATATAATCGGTGGAACGAGCGCGGGAGCAATTATTGCGGCGTTCTATGCCATGCGTTGGGACCATAAGAAAATAATGAGTACTATCAAAGCTAATTTATCAAAAATCTCATTTGATTTTACGCTTCCTATGACATCCCTTATGGTAGGAGCAAAAATGTCTGAGGGACTGAAAGACTTTTTTGGGGAAGTTTGTATCGAAGACCTCTGGCTTCCTTATTTCTGCGTCTCAAGCAACCTGTCAAGGGCTCAAATGATGGTTCACCGCTCCGGCCCTTTATGGAAAGCTATTCTGGCAAGCTCCGCGTCCCCGGGAATTTTTCCCCCTGTGGTTCTGGATGGGGATCTTCATGTAGACGGCGCCCTCCTCGCTAATTTACCCTCCGATGCAATGAACAGACTTTGCAACGGAAAAGTGATTGCCGTAGATGTTAGCCCCGCAGTTGATCTGGTGGAAAATGTTCCTTATGGCGACAGTCTGTCGGGCTGGAAAATTCTTCGGAGCAAAACGAATCCATTTGCCGATTCAATTGCAATTCCAGGCATCCTTTCTATTTTGCAAAGGGCCGGGGAATTAGCCAGCATCGCAAATCAAAGGCGCATTATTGAGAAAACTTCGGACCTCTACCTTCGTATGCCAGTGGGAAAATACAAGTTGGCCGATTATGGTTTGGCGGAGCAAATTATAGACACAGGATATCACTTTGCTAAGCTCAAAATTGAGGAATGGAAGAGAAGCGGAAGAGTGGAGGGCGAAGTGCAAAGGGCGGAGGGAGAAGAGCGGAGTAATGGAGTGATGGAGTGATGGAAAAGGACTAAACCGGAATGTTGGAAGGATGGAAAGAAGAAAAACGGCTGGTTGGAAGGCGAAAGGCAAAACCGGATTTTACAAAGAGAAAAAGAGGAGGAAAAAAACAAATTTAATGCAAAATTCAAAAGCATGGGAACCACTAATTTCCACTAATTCACACTAATAAAATCTTTTTAAAATTAGTGAGGATTAGTAAAGATTAGTGGTTAAAAAGCTTTTATTATTTTTTTGGTTTTTCTCTTTAACTCTTTAACTCTTTGTGAATAAAATCTTTAAGTTTTGTTTTTTGCCTCTTTTTATTACTGAGGAAGATTTTCAAAAGTTGGATACATTAGCATTCAAACTGGAAAATGGATTGCTGAAACTTGTGGAAAGTGTGGAGTTAAAGCGAAACAAAGGAGGATGGATCAATTCTCTGGTAAAGGAAGAGAGTGAAGGTTAATAGTCCGTACCAAGGGGTTTCATCACTCCAGTACTCCAACACTCCATGGTGTTCGCATGTGGATAGGTCTCACCATATTACTGGGTTTTTGCGTATGGGCTTTTGTCTATTACGATTTCAGCGCCGTGGTATCTGCGTTAGCAGCGGCTGATTGGAGATTGATCCTGGTTGCCATAGTGTGCCATGTGCTCCTCCTATACTTTACTGTATTCAAATGGCGGTTTTTTTTTGGTTCGAGTCACAAGGTTTCTTTTTATGATTTGTCCATGGCCGCTTTTGCCGCTTCCACCTTCAATATGATCATGCCCGCCAGGGTGGGAGGCCTTATCCAGGCATGGCTTTTGGGTCACAAGGCATCCATCAGCAAGAGCACGGCATTAGGGACCGTGGCCCTCGTACACCTAATGGATTTAATAACCGTAGTGGCGGTTGGTCTTCTGGTTTTCCTTTTCCTGGATGTTCCCCCGGAAAAGGGCAACTATTGGGTATCTTTGCAAAAGGCAGGCATTATTTTTTCAAGCTGCTTTCTTTTCATTGTACTTATTTTGTTTTTTTTCCGAAAAAACAAAAAATTCGTAGAGGTTTTTAAACGCACGGCTCTGTTTCTTGCCCCGGAGAGATTTAAACTCCGGGTAAGGGAAGCAATCGAACGATTTTTGAAGGGATTCGGGGTTCTGAATGAAACCCGTTATTTGTTGACCATTCTTCTTCTGAGCTTTATCTTTTGGTGTTTGACGGCAATCACAATAGTCATTTTTTTAAAGGCCTTCGGTGTTGGAAATATTCAATTAATAACCCCTTTCTTTATTCTTGTGGCCCAAATGGTTGGATTTCTCATTCCGGCGCCAGCAGGTATCGGCCCTTACCATGCGGCAACGGTGATTTCCCTTTCTTTTTATGGGATCACCGGGGAGTTGGCGCTTTCCATCGCCATTCTCATGCACACCATCATGTTCGTCACCAATACCCTGCCAGGGCTTCTTTATTTGTGGCACGAGAATATACAAATAGGGACTTTAGTCAAAAAAGCGAAACTTACTCTATCAAAGGAGAAGAACGGAGTAATGGAGTGATGGAATGGTGGAGTGGTGGAGTGGTGGTAGAATGGAAGAAAATCAAAGAACTCAAAACGTTCAACAGGGAACTATGAACCTTGAACCTCACAACCTGAGTAGTTACAAACAGCTTGTCATTAACTTACTGTGTGCCGTGGGAATGTATATTCTCCTGCCGGGATGTGATTACGGAAGCATAGACGCTATTCCCCTTAAATCCACACAAGAAGACGAAAAACAGGATGGCGGACTTTACACCCCCTCCACACAATCAATCCTGAGAGGCGCTCATTGGCTGGAGTCCGTGACCTCCACGGATATTCGAGTTGCCAATGATTTCAACGCCACGGCCACTCTCAACAGTACTGACAAGAAACATACCTTATCTATTCACAATATTCCCATTAACTATCTCGTTCCTCGTCTCCATTATCAGGCGGCGAATCCGCCGGACGCCTTCGACGCCTATAACCTGATGATGGCTGAATATGCCAGGAACGGCATCAGCATGCCTAAAGGGGTGAAGAACGACGCCTTGGCTCATTTCCGAAGTGATCTTGATGAGGGAAGTCCATGGTCATTAGCCGGGGATTTTGAATTCGTTCCCAACCCCTCTTTCAAGCCCTTGCGTGTCAGCATGACTAACAACTGCCTGGCGTCGGGTTTATGGGAAGTAAACGCAGTGGATCGCGCCGGAGAAATTTATCATGCCTGGTTCGATATGCCGGCAGATTTCTATTACAAGCTTGTAGCCGATGTAAATAAATTACCAACTGAATTTGTTACAAGCGCCTTACAGTGGAATACGAAAAAAATTAAAACGGACTTGGGTCGGTTACGCTCAAAAGAAAAAGAATGCGGATCGGTTCCGGTTCAAATTCTCGATTCGGAACCCGGTTTTTCAAGTCAGGATTCACGCAGAAAATTGCACAAAGGCTTTGTAAAGATCAATAAAAATGGCGCAATGGTACTGCCCGGGAATCTGAGCGACTATAGAAAATATCCTGTGCTCATGTCGGACTTTGTGCCGCCAGGCAAATACTCCATTAAGAATCGAAAACCTTTTGATGTTTCATTTCTCTACACGGCAGAAACCAGTGACTTGTCATTAGTTAAACCCCTTACCAACTATAATCAGATGAAGGGCAAGGAGGTGGCGTATAAAAAGACTGAATACCTGGAAACCACCATTCATCTGGCGGATCATCGGAAGATCATCATTGGAAATCTGCCCATGTCTTTATTAGTTCAGCAGGAAGACTTTGTGATTAACGGTTTTGGGATCGGCATTCTTCCTACAGGCGAGGTTGCGGAGCGTCGGACGCTGCTCATTAAGGAAGGGCATCATCCAAGCTATGCTTATCTCGTTGAAGAAAATAACGGAGAATATTACGCGCTAAATTCCCATGACGCCGGTATAGAGCAAGTTTTTATCCGCATGCATCCCTTTGCCGAAACGCCTCATTTCACCATTACGATCACATCATTTGAACGAATCACGGATTTAGTTAAATATAAAATCCCAATTCCTTCAACGCTTTTGGACATAGCAAAGAGGTATAGCAATACATATAAGCCTCCTAATTTTTATACATATAGGGATGATAATCTGAGGTAAGAGCGGAGTAATGGAGTGGGAAAGCAAAAGCGGAGTACTGGAGTACTGGAGTGATGGAAGGACAAAGGGCGAAAGGCAAAAGGCGGAGTGATGGAGTGGTGGAGTGATGGGAAAGAACAAAACCGGAATGATGGAATGATGGAATAGTGGAAGGATGGAAAGAACAAAAGGAAAGACTTTAATTTTTTTTATTCCTGCCCTTCCTGCCTTCCTAATGGTAAAAGGTTTTAGTTTCATCTTAAGAAGTTATTTTTTAATTTTTTTACGCTGAGGAATACAGGAAATGCAGAAAAAGAACAAAAGAAAAGACTTTAAATTTTCTTTATTCCTGCTCTTCCTACCTTCCTCAGGGTAAAAGGTTTTAGATTTCATTTTAAGAAGTTATTTTTTAATTTTTTTACGCTGAGGAATGTAGGAAATGCAGGAAAAGAACAAAAGAAAAGGCTTTAAATTTTTTTTATTCCTGCCCTTCCTGCCTTCCTAATGGTAAAAGGTTTTAGCTTTCATCACTCCAAACGTAAGCTTAACGGAGAACTTCTGATATGTTAAGAAAAATGCTGATGTGTTTTATGCTGTTCATCATTGTAATTTATGGCGCCCATCGAACAGTTCTTTATTTTGTGCATAATGTACTGCTCAAAAAAGAAGTTTCGTTTGATGAATCTTTAGCAAATATCTCTCCTTTTTCTGACGATCTCAAAGGCAAAGGCGTTCGGGATTTCAGTGACAACTCTGCTTTTCGTCCCATGCAGGAAATTCAGGCCTTTGATGATGACGCAAAAAATTGGTCCACCATGTTCGGCGCGTATCATTCCGGTTTAACGGTTTTCGACGCCAATCAAGATGGACTGCCTGATGTTTATTTTTGTCAGGATGGTCGGAATTGGGCTCGCCCAACGAACGAAAATGCGGTCTTGGCGGATGAGCCCAGGTATCAACACAATGGACTATATCTGAATCAAGGGAATGATGGTCTAGGGCATCCTGTATTCCTCCAGGTGAAGGAACTGGTTAAGAAAAACAATACCTTTGTCAAAGAAGAATTGTTGGTTGAGAACTATCTCTTTCCAAGAGAAAAAAGCAGCGATTCGGAAAAGAAATGGGCGCGCCAGGCAATTGTAGCCGTGGCTGCGGATTTTAATGGAGACGGTCTTCCCGACCTTCTCGTAGGGAACGCGCCTCCCGGCATGTGGTGGTCTCATCCTGAAACACAAAGTATTTTTCCTCCGTTTGTGTCTCCCATTGGACGCGAATCCAGGCATATGAAGCAATTAGTTTCAGGGCTGGGATTAGCTTTCATTCATCATGACGTTCGTGACAATACGGAAGACCAACGCGCTTCGTCCCGGGGAATGGAGTATTTCGGGGCCAATAGCTTGTTCCTCAACCTTGGCGACCAGGATCAGGACGGGATACCGGAATGGAAAGACGTTAGCAGGGAAGCGGGTTTGGAAGGGAAAAGAAACACCTTTTCCTTTGCCGTGGCGGATGTGGACCTTGATGGCGATTTGGATATTTATGAAGCGAATTTAGCGGATTTTGACTTTTGGCCCGGAGGCGCAAAAGATTGGGCGGGAGCAAGAAATCAACTTTATATTAACCAAATCGCGGAAACCGGCGACTTTAAGTTTGTAGAAAAATCAATGGAGATGGGTGTGGCTGGGCTTTATGATAAATCTAATCCCATGCCCGACCGTTTTAAGTTAAGAAGAATTTCCTGGCTGCCCCCCGAGTATTCTTTATTATTCTTTAAGATCATCCCTTACAAGCAAAAGTTACTGACCATTAACAATCAAACAGGGGAATCGAGTCAAAATTCCTGGGCGTCATACTTCCAGGACGCCAATGACGATGGATATCCGGATTTATGGGTGGCTAACGACTTCGCCGACATGGATCTTTACATCAACCAGAAGGGTGAAAGTTTTCAACGAAAGGGCAAGAGCCGTTACGAAACCAACGGCAATTGGATGTCATTATCAGCTGCGGATTTTAATGGGGATTTGAAAGAAGATCTTTTCGTTGGAAATTCCGGCGCGAATTGGATTGCAAGTTCCTTTACCAATGTAGATCCGTTTTTATTATTCGATCCGAGACTGGGAGAAGCCATCACTTTCTCCATGTTTATTAATGGTTATCATGATGTGCGCCATCGTTTTATTGATGGCGCCGATAATGAGAGTAAATTTAAAAATGTGGTCCAACATTCTCGAGTCTTGCCGCCGGATACCGCCCTGCCAAATAACATTCATAGATTAAAAAGCCCAACCGGCTATGAAATGGATTTCGACCGCCATTCAATAGACAGCTTTGGATTTATATTTGGGACAACAAGCTTCGATCTGCAAAATGACGGCGCCATGGATTTATATTTTGCAGGAAACTTCACCGGCCGTGGAGGCGGTGTTTTCGGTCTGGAAGCAACGGGTCCAGGACGGTTACTAGTGAATTACACGGATTCTCCCCAGACCCTCAAACTGGCCGACTTAACCGCTGAACATCATGTGTTCAACATTCAAGAACTGAAGTATGATCGTTTGGAGGAAGAAGGTTATATCTATAGGAAATCCCCTTTGCAAAATTGGCGTAAAAGAGATATGGTTTACAGCTATGATCGCAGCACATGGATATCCCAGGGAATAATATCTCAGGAAAAAATAACCAATCAAGACCTGATCCAAACTGCGGAAAACGGGCATTGCACTCTTGCCGCAGACCTCACGGAGGATGGATTTGAGGACCTGATCATCAGAAACGGCGGCGGATATGATTCGAGAAGTTCAAAAACTAAGAATTTAAAGGGTAGAACCACAACCGGCAAAATCGCGGTTATATCTTCTCATGATAACAACTACCCCGTGCTTACCAATTTTGAACCTGGCAGCTCTCGAGTATTCATAAACACCTATAAAGAAAATAACTGGATTAAGCTAAAACTTATGGATGATTCCGAAGGCAGCTATAATCGTGATGCCATAGGAGCGAAAGTCATTGTAAACGAGCGCTTATTAAAAATAAAAAAAGCGGCTCAAGGCTCGCATATAGCCAATAAATTAACAAACTTAAATTTCGGATTAGGAAAAGAATCAGTGCAAAAAATTCGGATTCAATGGCCAGACAAAGATAGAAGTGTTTCTCAATTAACCACAAACAGCTACAAAAACGGGACACTTACTATCAGCAAAACAAAAGGCGAAGTTCAATGGACGCCTTTGGAGAAGACCGGAGTGGTGGAGTAATGGAGTAATGGAGTAATGGAAAAGAGCAAAAACGGATGGATGGAAGGCGAAGGGCAAAAGGTGGAGTAATGGAGTGATGGAGTGATGGAGGAATGCAAAAGCGGAGTATTGGAGTATTGGAAGGGCAAAAGCGGAATCATGGGAGGGAGTAGGGAGTATGGGAGTTCCGAAATTCGGTTGGCTTGGAATTTGATATCCCACCACTTTTATTGGGCACATTCAGGCTTGGAGTCCCGCCTATAATTGTGCAATATTGCGTGTTGCCTTTAGGCAGCACGAGCGCCTGGGGTTCCCTGGCCTGGCCTGAGCCCGTAGGGCGAAGGGCAGGCCAGGGAACCCCGATAATATTCACATGGAG
>JAJDAS010000436.1 GCA_029261755.1 Nitrospinia bacterium | reverse complement strand
CCAAAAGAAATCGGGGTCATGGATGGCATATATTTTACAACCAGGGATGACGCTGACGAAAGGATTAAAAGCCTGATTAAATGGAATATTAAAAAGACCCAGCATATTAATATTATGAGAGGCTTGGTTATCGCTGAAGCGATAGATATCGAAATCAAGGTGGAAGATATAATCATAAATTTTTTCGACAGCAAGGGAGAGATTATCAAAAATACCTTGTTTGTCAAAAAAGATGGATATGGTTTTGACTTCCAAAAAAAAATCGCCTTGCTTCGTCGTATTTTAAAATACGTTTCTAAAAGTCTTGATGAAAAATCAAATGCGATCACGGTGGATCAAGAAAATAATGATAAAAAATTGATAAGAGAAAAATTAGATAGAACTAAATGTTTTGTGAAAACTTTTAAAACCATTGAAGATGAAAACATGCATCCTCGAAATGCATTGGCACACGGGAAAAGAGAGTTAGATGAATCCGGGAAACCATTTTTCAAATTCCTAACTCAAGATAAAAAAGTGATTACATGTGACTATGAATGGTGTGTAGAAATTAGAAAGAACCTTATAAAGCATGGCAAAAATCTCGAAGAAATAGTTAGCTCTATTAAATCATGGTAAATTTTCCAATGGAAAGTTGGGAAAAACAAAAAAGAAACTTAAAGAAACCTGCTATTCCAAATGCCCGCCGCATAAAATGTTTCTCGACAAAGCTCCTGCAATGGTCACATGAGAACGGACGTTCTTTCCCCTGGCGGCAAAAATCCCTGTCCAATTTTAAAATAATCATTTCAGAGGTACTCCTTCAAAGGACCCGTGCGGAAACTGTAGCCAAGATATTTCCCGGTTTTGTTAAACGCTTCCCTTCTTGGAATAAATTGGCAATCGCAAAGGAAAAAGACCTTGAAAAATACCTAAAACCATTGGGATTGTGGCGTCAACGAACGCCTTCCGTCAAAAAGTTAGCTCTTGAAATGGCTAAAAGGAATGGACGATTCCCCAGGATCAGGGCAGAAATTGAAGCTCTTCCCGGTATTGGACAGTACATAGCAAACTCGGTACAGCTTTTTTGCCACGGAACTCCTAAACCCCTCATTGACGTAAATATGGCCAGGGTATTGGAACGTTATTTTGGTCCAAGGAAATTAGCTGACATTCGTGATGATCCCTATCTTCAAGCTTTGGCTGAGAAAGTGGTCAGTCACGGGAACCCCGTTTTAATTAATTGGGCCATATTAGATTTAGCGGCCATTGTTTGTGGACCAAGAAAGCCCCATTGCAAAACGTGTATACTTAAAAAAAGATGCCGGTTTCTCGAAACGAGCTGAGGCCAACGACTTCATTCTAAATCCAACACCATGTGGTTCCGATCAATTTAGGTTGAACATCAAAAGTGCTCCACCCTTTCTCCGTCATCTATTGAAAGCATTCCGCCTTTTCTATCAAATCTTCAAGTGGTAAAATAAAGCTACTTTAAAAATCAACCCGTTATTAACAATCTGGAGGAAATGAAACCATGGCTCGAATCTATAATCACATCGAAGATCTGGTAGGGAAAACCCCCCTGGTGCGGATGAGAAAGACAAAGGGAGACGCTGTAGCAGACATCCTGCTCAAACTGGAGTCTTTCAACCCCTTTCATAGTGTAAAAGATAGAATCGGCTTTGCCATGATCGACAAGGCAGAAAAGGAGGGCAAGATCCAACCGGGCAAGAGCGTCCTCGTGGAAGCCACCAGCGGAAACACCGGAATCGCCCTGGCCTTTGTGGCTGCCAGCAGGGGCTACAGGGTCATCTTCACCATGCCGGAGAGCATGTCCATTGAACGGCGGAAAATTTTAAAGGCCCTGGGAGCGGAAGTGGTGCTCACCGAGGCCGCCAAAGGAATGAAGGGGGCCATAGCCAAGGCAGAGGAGGTGGCAAAGGAAACCCCGGATAGCTGGATTCCCGCCCAATTCGACAACCCCGCAAACCCGGAAATCCATTACGATACCACGGGACCGGAGATATGGAAGGATACCGACGGCGAGGTGGACATCCTAATTGCGGGCGTGGGAACAGGGGGCACCATCACCGGTGCTGGGAAATACCTCCGGGAGAGGAATCCCGACATTAAAATAGTAGCGGTGGAGCCCACGGATTCTCCGGTTCTTTCCGGAGGCGATCCGGGACCCCATAAGATTCAGGGAATCGGACCCGGATTCGTCCCCAGCATTCTCGATACTAAAATCTACGACGAGGTCTACAAGTCCACTCTTGAGGAAGCGGTGCAGGTCGCCCGCTCCCTGGCCAAGGATGAAGGGATCTTTGTGGGTATTTCTTCCGGGGCCATTGCCTCTGCGGCGATTCAAATAGGCAAACGCCCGGAGAATCAAGGCAAGAACATAGTAGCCGTCATTCCCGACTTTGGGGAACGGTATTTTACCTCCGTACTCTTTGCCGATATCACGGAGTAATCGGGCAACGAACCACCTAATAAGGAGAAGCATATGTTTGTCGGCGAAATCATGGCCCAAGATCTAATAACCATCGTACCTGAAAAACCCATAAGCGAAGCCCTGGAATTGATGATACATCATAATGTCCGCCACATTCCTGTTGTGGATTCCGAGGATGAAAAAAAGCTTGTGGGCATCATTACCGCCCATGATGTCAAAAGGAATATCAGCATGAAGGGCGATGATTCAATCCTCCACAAACTGAACCCTACGCCCATCGGAAAGATCATGAAAAAAGAGGTAATTACGGTGACCTCCAAAACTTATGTCCAGGATGCGGCAAGAATCATTTACGGGAAAAAAATAGGTGGCATCCCGGTGGTAGATAAAAAGAAGTTGGTTGGGATCATTAGCTACCAGGATATCATCGGGGTTTTCATCGAAATGATGGACGGATTGCAGGAATCCGCCAGAATCGATGTTGAAGTAAAGGACCTCAAGGCTGTGGAAGAGATCAAGCTTCTCTTGGAAGGGGAAGAGTGCGAAATGATCGGGATCGGCCTGGTTCGGGAAAACGAAAAGAGTGAAATATATTCTTTCCGAATCAAGCACCGGGAAACAGAGCCGCTCTACAATCTATTGTCCGCTGCGGGATACGAGGTGGTGGAGCATTTTTGTTGACACATGAGGGGGTGAAAAGCTGACGTTTCGTCTGTTTTCTATTTTGAACTTATCTCGTTTTTATTCCAAGTTTCATGTTCTCAAAAATATCGAATATCGAACAAGGAATTATGAATGTCGAAGGAAGGAAAGATTAACAGCCAGGTTAAGGTCGGAGTGATGGAGTGATCGGGAGAATTCTTCAACTAAACTTCCACCATTCCAACGTTCTACCATTCCAAAATTCCAGCACTCCAGTACTCCGTTTATAATAACCACTTCATAATTCGACATTCTTTGTTCGATATTCGATATTCAAGAAGTTGAAACTGAGAAACATTGCATTTAACTATTGGCCCGTTTCTAAGCATCAAACCCTAAAAAGCGCAACCGAGCTTCCCTGGAACTCCACTGCCAGACCGTATCGCCCGGCCAGCCAGCGAAAGGTCTTTGTAGAATAAAACCCAACGTGGGTATCGTCGTTCTTGTAAAACCAGTTGGAGAAATCTTCCTCACGTTCCAACCGTTCTGTCATTATTCCGATCCAGCCACCTTTCTTCACCAGTTTCAGGAAAAGCTCCCACTCCTTTTTTGGATCAAAAAAATGTTCCATGGTTTCACTACATGTTAGGAAATCATAGGTCCGGTTTAGAACCTCCCGGTTATCGGCATAGAAGGGGTCATAGATTTCCATTGGGAATCCACTTTCTGAAAACATCAGGGAAAGGGTGGGGCCCGGCCCGGCGCCAAAGTCGATTCCACTCGCTCCCTTCGGTAACCGCTCCACCA
The DNA here is from genome assembly GCA_029261755.1 of Nitrospinia bacterium. Taxonomy (GTDB): domain Bacteria; phylum Nitrospinota; class Nitrospinia; order JACRGO01; family JACRGO01; genus JACRGO01. Next base: position 429 of record JAJDAS010000436.1, on the reverse strand, counting down.
TGGGGGCAAAGAGCTTGCTCAAAAAGGTCCGGTAGGCGGGATCGTTGGGATGGTTTTCATGAAGATCGTAACGGCTCTTCTCTTCCCCGGATGGCAAATGATACCTGGAGGGAACATAGATAAAGGAGCATTGACCGCACTGGAAATATTCCCTAGTCTTATCTTGGGAAAAAAGCTTGGACTTTTCGGCCCAACATAGCGGACATTGTCTTTCTATCGAAGGAGATTGGTAACTGTCCAGGTTATGAGGTTTAAGGTTCACGGTTCGCAGGGTAAAGATTTAACATTGAACATCCAACACATATAAAAGGCCCTCTGGTCAAGGGGTAGAATATCCCTATAACGACAAAAAATCGCTTTGCGACCAGGCGAACGTTGTCCGCCTGCGGATTTTCGAACTTGGCCAAGATAAAAACTAAAAAACCTTTT
>JAJDAS010000435.1 GCA_029261755.1 Nitrospinia bacterium | reverse complement strand
CTTATCTGATTTTAGATGGAGGAGAAGCGGTCCTCATCGACCCCGGCTCGGCCAAACCGGATTTTTACGAAGTGATCGTTCGCAAAATAAAGTCCATTACAGACCCCAAAAACATTAAGCATATGATTGTTCAACATCAAGACCCGGACCTGTGCACGGCCATGCCTCTTATAGAGCCCTTGACGGATGAGAATGTGGAACTTCGCGCTCCCTTGGAAGCTCAGATCTTGGTGCAGCACTATGGATGCAAACATGATGTTATTCCGGTGGATGACGGTGAAACCCTGACCTTTGGAGACGGCAGAACCCTGGTCTTTGCCATGGCCCCTTACTGCCATTTTGTCGGCAATATGGTAACCTACGACACAAAAACCAAAACCCTCTTTTCATCCGATGCCTTCGGCGGGTTTACCGGTGGAAATGATTTGTATGCCGGAGAAGATTACCCCCTTCAACTATCCACATTTCTTGGGCAATACCTTGGTTCCAAAAGAGCTTTGGAGTATGCCTTGAAGAGACTTGAGCTTCTGGATAAGACCCACGGAATTGATCTGATAGCTCCGCAGCATGGATGTCTCATCAAAAAGGAAATGATTCCTGCCTTTTTTGAAGCAGCCCATGCCTTGGAGGTAGGCGGCGAAATCGATAGGCTGGCCGCCAAACATGGAATCGAGCTTTCATAAAGACTTCCCAGTGGAATGAGAGTTTCTAAGCTTTCTTAAATATAAGATATGCTTGACAAGTTATGAATTAATATAACGAGGAGATAAACAATGAGCGATGTTAACGCTAAAGACGTTATACAAAATATCCTGAATAGTGGTTTAAAGCTGTCCAAGGACCATGATAAGTTGAGGTCCATTTGTGAAAGCAGCGGCATTAAAGTGGGTCCTTCTTTTAACGTGACCGGATTGACAAAAGACCCTGCCACCACATTGAGTGAATTTTACAAGAACCTGGCGGGTCTTCCAGTGATCAAAATCGCGGCAAAGATGGAGGGGAAAAAAGCGGGGATTCACTTTTGATGAAAATGAAAAGGAGTAGTATGAATATTTCCATTGTGAAAAAACTGTTTGTTGGATTTGGGGCACTGCTCTTGCTCTTATTTTTGAGCGGAGCGCTCTCTTTAATGACCCTGAATAAAATTAATGCAAGGACAACCCTAACTATAACGGAATCCGCTCCCTATGCCCTGGACGCTTCGGAAATGAGATTTTGTGTTTCACAAGTCCAGCAGTGGCTTACGGATATTTCAGCTACTCGCGCGGCGGGAGGCTATGACGACGGTTTTGATGAGGCGGAAATTTACGCTAAAAGGTTCAGGGAACTATTGAACAGATATAAGAAATTATTTGTAAAAGAAAAACGCCAGGATGGGATGCAAAGGATTTCCGAGTTGGAAAAAGACTTCACCGAATTTTATGCCATGGGAAAAAAGATGGCCCGAGCCTATATAGAGTTCGGGCCGGATGAAGGGAACAAATTAATGGGGCAGTTCGACCCCCTGGCTGAAAAAATAACAACGGGAATTCAGAAATTTCAAGAGGAACATTTTAATAAGTTAAACCGGTCTATGGACGACATCCTTGTTTTTATCAGATCCAGTACCAGCTCTATTCTCATTTTGCTTGTTGTGACTCTGGCCGTGGGAATTCTTTTGGCTGCCTATTTGGGACGTTCCATTGTCAATCCATTGAAATCCGTGGCGCGAACCCTTGATGAAATCACCAATGGAGAAGGTGATCTCACGAAAAGGTTAGAAATTGTCTCCAACGATGAAGTTGGGGAGTTGGCGGCTCATACGAACCAGATGCTGGAAACTCTTAGGGCCCTGATCAATGAGGTGATGGATAGAATCAATATGGTGGCCTCTGCGGCCACCGAGGTATCGGCCTCTGTTGATGAAATGTCTGAAGGCGCTCTGAATCAGGCCGCCAAGGCCATGGAACTGGACACTTCATCGTCCGAGATGAGTACCACCATCCAAGATGTTGCAAGAAATTCCCAGGCGGCGGCACAGAACTCCAATAATACTTTTAAGGCTGCAAGAGAAGGGAAAAAAGTGATAGAAGAGGCATCGAAAGCCATAGAAAATCTCGGAGACGTTTCCTCAAGAATCGGAGAAATGGTGGGAGCTATAGCTGACATTGCCGGAAAAACCGACCTGCTTGCGGTGAATGCAGCCATCGAAGCTGCCAACGCAGGAGAGCAGGGAAAAGGGTTTGCCGTTGTGGCGGATGAAGTCCGAAAATTGGCCGAGAGAACAGCAAAAGCTACTTCAGAGATAACAGGAATGATCGCAACAATAAGCACCTGCTCTAGTGAAGGTGTTGAGGCCATGCAAAAGGCGGTGGAGACGGTTAACGCCATCAACGAGGAAGCGCAAACCAGCGCCAAAATGGTGGAACAGATAGCCACGGCATCCGAAGAACAATCCGTTGTCATCGAAAACATGTCCGACAACATTAGCTCAGTCACCGAGACCAGCACCCAGTTCGCCTCTGGAATCAACGATGGTTCCGATGCAGCCAACAATTTGAGTAACATGGCCGAAGAGCTAAGGTTGCTGGTGGGCAAGTTTAAAGTGAAGTAACGAGTTGCGGGGTACGATTTGGGGTTTGTTTGTTAAGACGAGTAATTGTTTACGCTTTTTTTCAGGACCTCGCCCGGAAAGAGCGGCCTGGCGGCAGTACAAACAAAACACCTGATTATTGGCAAGCGTTCTCACACCCTCCTTGTTCCCAAACTCCTGTTTGGAGCAAAATTGCCGAGGAAGCTCCAGCTTCCTGTTTTCCCCCTTTGCTAATAATGAAAAAACAACACGTCATAAAAAACATAGATATTTTTTTGTCTATTTGAAAGTTCGACGAACCTAAACGTCCAGAAAGGATTTGCTCATGGCAAAAATCTTAATCGCTGAAGATGACACCGCTATTCAAAAGCTTTTAACGCTCCAAATAGAAAAAATGGGCCACGTGGCTTTTGTTAGCCCCAATGGAAAACACGCTTATGAGGCCCTGAAAACAGGCCAGAAGTTTGATATCCTTATCACGGATATGATGATGCCGGAAATGAACGGAAAAGACCTTATCGAAACATTGAGGGGGGATTCGGCGCTTCAAGATCTGCCTATAATCATTATATCCGCGATTTTGGGATTTAAGGACATAAAAAACCTTCTGGATATGGGAGCAACCCGCTTTCAACCCAAACCGATTAATGTTGCCGAGCTAAAAAAGGATATTGAGGAATGTTTAAAGTGTGCCGGCCAAAAGGAGCCAAAGTAGGGTTGCCGTAACCCAATTTTGTTTAAAAAGTCTAACTACTTAGGCAGAAGGTACAACGCACAAAGCTGTAAACCTTCCACCCACGCATAGCGTATGAAGTCCTGTCTTGTGCCTCCTGCCTCTGTGCCTTTGTAGTTACTAAAAAGTTTGCATTGATTAAATTATGAAAATACTTCATAAATTTTACTTCATCTTCTCATGCATTTTCTTGTTAATCCTTTTCGGTGGTTATCTTTCCGTTAAGACAAGCGAGAAGATTTTGGGAAAATCCATTGAGGAACACTCGATGCTTTTTGCCTACGAGACCCTTAAGGAAATTGACAAAAATATCTACCGCAAAATCGAACTGTTCCAGGAATATTCCCATGACCTTATTCTTAGAGAAGGGATAATGGAATCTAACCGGGAGTTCGAGCAAAGAGTGAATGTCAAAGAATTCATAGATGAAAAGGACCGCGAATGGATATCTCTGCACAAGGACGCCGTAACCCCTTTCATACGCTCATTGATGTCCAACCGCCTGGCCGAGGAATT
>JAJDAS010000434.1 GCA_029261755.1 Nitrospinia bacterium | reverse complement strand
CGCCATCTCCTGGGAATGGGCCAAAAGCGGGAAGGTACCTATGAATATAGAAATAGAAAGGGAAAGATAGGCAAACATCAGGAATGGCTTAAGGTGCATTCCACGGGCGTACTCTGAATTGTTCATCCATTTACTCCTGGTTAAGCCTGTTTAGGCTCTTACATGGTGATTCTGAGAATTTATCTATCACAATTTAAAACTTTTAAAATCAAAGGCTTGGAACTACGAATTATACTAATTTCACAAATAAAACTTTATCAATTAGTGTAATTCGTGACATTAGTGGTTAAGAAAGCTTTTGACTTTTTTTGTGTCTTTGTGCCTTCGTGGCAAAAAATTCCAATACCTTCAGAATACAGCCAAAAAGGTTATCCTGTTTTCAAGAAGTCTCCTAATATAATAAACTTTTCCACCCGTGGCAATAGCTTAAGAAAAATTAATTTTTGTTTAGATAATTGGCAAGACTCTTAAACTTATGAATGAGGTCACCATATATAATATCTTTATTATCTAATATTATATTTATTTTTATATAGTTATAATATTTTTAACTTGATTGCAAATTGCCATGAAAATAACAAAAAAGAGTTTTTTTTAAAGTTATTTTTTTTTAACAACCGCTTTATAAAAAGCCTTTTTACTCCTTGAAAAAAAAATAACGAAGAGTTCGCAGAGAACGCGGAGAAAAACTTTATTATTATTGTTCACAAAGAGTAAAGGAGTTAACGAGGAAAACCGAAAATTTAATTATTCCTTTCCCCTCTTTTGCTCTTTTACTCTTTGTGAGAATTCTTTATCTTTGTTTCCACGTAGGTTTTTCCGGGCAATACCCAAGACTCCGCAAGCCAAATAGAGAATGAAGAGCATTCCACCTGCAACCATCCCATCCAACCAACCATTATTCCGTAAGCGATGAAATCCGCCCATAACCTCTCTGAACGGAATCTCTTCCATCCTCCCATCGGGAAAGACGGAAATAATCTTTTTCGCCAGGATGGAAAAAGCCATCCTCTTCACCGGTTCATACATAGCCCCGGAAGGACTATTATAAAAAAGAACCACCAGGTCGTATCTTTCTTTTACCAAGTTCAACCAGGTATTTGGGGCTAAGGAGAAAAGGGAAAAAAAAGGTTTATTGATGAGGGTAATATTTCTGAATGGTCCCTGGTACTCGCGGGCACTTGCCGATTGCACCAATAGGTCCATGTGGTGGTCCGGGTATTTCTTTTTCAGGGTTTCCATTCCCTGCCAAAAGATGGGAGCGGGGCAGGATCTAAGGCAAAGGATTTTTCTTCTCATATAGCTTTCCGGGGAAAAACTTTCTAATTAAACATAGGCAAATAGGCACAAAGACATAAGGCACAAAGTGAGATTTGATACACAGTGTGTGGGTGGAAGGTTTCCAACTTTGTGCCTGGTTTTTCTGCCTTTGTGTCTATTTTTTTGTGCCTTCTACCTGAGCAGTTACAAAATTTAGGCAATGTATTGTCCATGTAGATCGTATAGGAGTCTAAAGTTCTTCCAGTAACACAGCCAGCTTTTCGCCCAGCTTTTTCAAGGAATATTCTTTTTCAATGGTTTGCCTTGCGGCTTTGCCCATTGCCGTTCTCAGGTTGTGGTCTTTTACCAGAATATCCATTTTTTCCGCCATTTCATGGTGGGTATTCACCAAGAAGCCGTTTTTTCCGTCTTCAACCACAAATTCCGCCTCGCCCATTCCGGTGGCGATTACCGGCGTCCCGGCGGCCATGTATTCAAAAAGCTTGGTCGGACTTTTGGAACGGTTGTAGCAGGTATCTTGAATCAGAGGAAGAAGGCCCACATGAACCGTGGAAAGATATTTCGGCATGGCTTCAGGCGGCAGCCATTGTCGGAGTTCGATGGAGAGATGCGCATATTTTTCCTTGATGAGCTTTTCCAGTCTGCTTTCCAGGTGAAAAAAATTGCCGAGAATCTCCAAACGAGCAGATCGATGCATTTGCATGCGGGAAAAGCTTTCCATCAGGAAGACAATATTTTCAAAAATAGGCTCACCCCAGACAAGGCCTGTCCAGGAAAAAACCACCTTATCCTCCTTTGCCTCCAAATGACTTTCTTGCGATTTGAATTTCTCGGAATCCACCCCGGTGGAAATCAAGTGAACGGGAGTCCTGTTTTCCGACAACTCCTCCAGATGGTTTTGCAGGTAACGGCTTGCCGCTACCACGGCGGAAGCGTTTTTCATCAGCTTCCGTGTGACGAACATAGGGTTCAAAAACCGCGCAAGATGTTTATTGCGGAAGATGGGAGTATGAAAATCGTAATCGTCATAATCCACGATGAGCTTTGCCCCCGTGGCCATCCGGGCAAAAAGCGCTGCAAAAGAATGGTAGTAAACCTTTTGGACATAAAGAACCCGGTCCTTCCCCTTTAACAATATAGGCAGCGCCTGGTAGTTCAACGCAATCTTACGAGTATCGGTGAGATCATAAATCTGTTTTTCATCCACTCCCAGGGTATCCACAAAGGAAATCACCTCCGTTTGGAACCCTCTTTGCTCCAAAGCGGACGCAAAGTTGTAGCACCTTATTCGAGCGCTTGGCCTATTGTATCCTTCGAATGTCAGAAAGGTAATGGTTTTTTTCATTGTGCGTTAAAATCTAACCAAAGATATTTGAAATTTTAATAAACATTTTAACCGCGAATGAACGCGAATGAACGCGAATAAAGGCGAATAAAGGCGAATAAAACCATAAAACCAATTGATACAAGATAGATTATTTTTTTTGGTTTTTCTTTATTCGCGTACATTCGCGGTTCCATGTATTTGATTTTAAAATCTTTTAAAAATTAGTGGAGATTAGTGAAGATTAGTGGTTAAAAAGCTTTTTGTTCTTTATTTGTGCCTTTATGCCTTCGTGGTAAAAATTTAAAATATTTCTTCGTAATGGGTCCGAACAATATTATCCCACGTAAAATTCTTTTCGGCTCTTGCCCTGCCTTCCTCTCCCATGCTTTTTGCTAGTTGCGGATCATCGAGAAGCCTTTGGAGATTTTCTGCCAGCTTTTGGGAATCTCCAGGGGGAAACAGGAATCCAGTTTTACCGTGAAGCACAATATCCTTGAGCCCTCCACCATCCGATGCGACAACCGGTTTTCCAGCAGCCATTGCCTCCACTGCAACAATCCCAAAGGGTTCCGGCCATATGGGTGGAAATACGCACACATAAGATTTGTAGTATAACTCCAGCGTTTCCTTGTGGGAGAGCCATCCCGTTTGCCGCATGTAGCCATTTAGCGACTTTTCAACATGGGTGGCCCATATCTCGAAATCATCTCGCTTTTGCGCTAGGATCTTGCCGGCCTGTTTTAATGTTTCATACCCTTTTCTTGGATCGGATGCGCGGCCAGTCATCAAGATTATTTTTTTTTCCGGATTATGTTTGTTTGGTTCCCTGCCGGCCTTTCCGCAATCCATCAAGTTTTTGTTGATTCCACCGGGAACCACCCTTACTTTTTCGTTCACATCAGACAGCATTTTTTTTGTAAATTCGTTGTAAACGATGATGGTGTCCAGGCTCTTGAGCGCCTTACGAACAAAAGAATGATAGCCGGGAAGATAGCCTCCGCTGATAAGGAATTCATGGGACCAGAGATTTAGCTGCATATTTTGCAATCCCTCTTTCATCTCCTCCATGGCGCAGGGCATACATTTGCCGGGATCATTCAAATAATTGTACCGACAAACTGTTCCATTCTTCAGCATGGAATAATCCTTCGGACATAAGATCTCATAGGCGAAAAACCTGGCCACAGTTCGATATCGTCGGGAAAAAGCAAGGATCAGATGCGGCTTAAGAAAATAGGCGTCCCCGATAAAAACCACATCAGGCCCAAAACGGTCCACCTGTTTTAGGAATCTTTTTTTGATGAGGTAAGGGAAAAAGGTCACATGGTGAAATGGAATTTTTTCATAAGGTATGCCCGGCTCCTCCTTAATTCGTCCCCGGGGAAAATAGAGAGTATTGAAATCGGGGAAAAAAAGTTTCACCTGGTGGCCCGCAGACTCCAAAGCCTTAGCCGTTTCCACGATATCGACCCTTGCGCCTCCATCCGGGGGCCAGTTGAACAACATGTCCACGATGGCTATCTTCAAATCAACCTCTTTTGGGAATAAAGAAAAATTGTATCTATTCAGCCTATTTCAATAGTAAAATCCATTCAATTTTACCCCGAAGGGGTTGCATACCATAGCCCAGCGGTTAAGGCATGTGTTTTTTACATGCCGCAACCCTGGGTTAAAAACAGCATAATTTCAACCCTGAAAGGGTTGCACAAGTGCTGGAATGGCTGCGGGCATCTTTTGTGCAGTGGGTAAGATGGTGGCCTTAAGGCCACCACCTCCCCGTTGTCGCGGTGGGGTTAATTCCCCACATTTACCGGCGTGACTCTTTCAGTCACCGGGCGACCCCATAGAGATTGCCCCTTTTGAGGAGTCAAGTTACGCTC
>JAJDAS010000433.1 GCA_029261755.1 Nitrospinia bacterium | reverse complement strand
ACAAATCGCTCGAATGCTTCATTTTGCTCAATATCTTGCAAGTTGAACTCATCAACAAAGTCTTTGAGATATCCTTCTATAACTCTGTCTTTCATATTAGAGGCTCCTAAAAAAAAATATTTTGAATGGATAACCTGATTGAATGAAAATAAGTAGCATAACCAATGATTCACTTGCAAATTTGCCTTGATAATGCGATATTGGTGGTGTTTTCGGGCATCTTTGCCCTATGCCTATTATCGGGTATTTCTACCACCAATGTGGGACCTCTATATGCCTGCTCCAACGAAAGGCCAACAACCTAAACTCCTTGATGAAGTCCGTCAGACGCTACGTCTCCACCATTACTCCATTCACACCGAGCGATCTTACGTTGAATGGATCAAAAAGTTCGTTCGCTTTCACGTCATGCGGTCACGTGAAGACCTTTTACCTGCTGAACCGAAAATCGAATCCTTCCTAACAGACTTGGCCATTAACGGGAATGTAGCGCCCGCGACGCAGAACCAGGCGATGAATGCCCTCGTTTTTCTATACAAGCGTGTCCTCAAACACTCTTTGGATGGCAAAATCAATGCCGTTCGCGCTGCCAAGAAGATCAATATCCCTGTTGTCATGACACGCGAAGAAGCTGCGGCCGTTATTTCGCTTATGAGCGGAACGGCCCAGGTGGTAGCCAAGCTCCTCTATGGGAGTGGATTGCGCATCATGGAAGCAGTCCGGCTAAGGGTCCAAGACATCGATTACCAGATGAAGCAACTGACAGTTCGTTCGGGCAAGGGTGACAAAGACCGCGTCACCACCTTTCCAACCACCCTTGAGCCTTTGATTCAAAATCACCTGGCTGGAGTCAAGACGTTACACCAGAAAGATTCGGCCAAGGGCTGCGGTGAAGTTTACCTCCCTCATGCTCTGGCTCGGAAGTACCCGAATGCCGCGAAGGAATGGGGCTGGCAATATATCTTTCCCGCCCGAAACCTCTCTGTCGATCCACGAACCGGAATCACCCGCCGCCATCATGTTGACCCAAGTGTCATTAATAAAGCCATCAAGGCCGCAGTTCGCCGCGCCGGCTTGACGAAGCAAATAAGCGCGCATACCTTTCGCCACTCTTTCGCCACTCACTTGCTTCAACGTGGAACCGACATCCGCACTATCCAGCAACTCCTCGGCCACAGCGATGTCTCAACAACTATGGTCTATACCCATATCCTTCAGCAGGGTGGTCACGGCGTTCCGAGTCCCTTGGACGACCTTGGTGTTTGATGTTTTTCCTTTTTTCAAAGTCCACTGGACAATCTTCCTTGATGAAAGTTACAAGCCAAAGCTTTCTTTTGACAGGATGCACAAGATAAACAGGATTGATCTTTTGAGCCAAAATAAAATCTTGTCTATCCAGTTATCCAGTCTAAAATTTTTAAAAATTAGTGGAGATTAGTGAGGATTAGTGGTTAAAAAGTTTGTTTTGTCCTTACTTTGTGCCTTCGTGGTACATAAAATTTCAAATATCATTTCTTAGCTTTTTAATGAATTATCCGCATAATTGGCAAAAGCTTAGCATAACCGCTATTTCATGTCAATAATATTTCATTAAAAAACCAGCCAATAGTTCTTTCGATACCTACACGCTGATTCTAAGAATTCGTCTCTCACAATTAAAAAAAGTCTTTAAAATCAAAGGCTTTTTTGCCGCTAAGAACACGAAGGTCGCGAAGGGAAAATCCTTTTTTACTTCTTCGTGTTTCTTCGCGATCTTCGCGGCTAATAATCTTTTTGGTTGCGGCTTCGCCTGTCTGTGTGAAGCACAAAAGCAGACGGGCGGGACGCCCGTGTTCCCGGCAAAGAAAAAAAAGATATGAAGCTTTATACGCCACGTTTACAAAAAATTGGGAGTACTCCCAGAATGGGTTGAACAAAAGAGCGTTTTCCGTGACTTAAGCTCATTCTCATGGGCTACTACGAATCGTCTGAAAACTTTCCGGGTTTATTGTCGGAACGTGGTACCCTTAACTTAATAGCATTGAGAGAGCATGCCGGAAGCGAGAAGTTGCCTGCTTGGAGCCTCGGTACGAAAGGAATTCTTCCTACCTCATCCCACCATTCCATTATTCCATTATTCCGTATTCTTGGCTCCGGGTTCCGGATTTCGGATTCCGTTGCCCGGACTCATAACATTGTCTGGGAAATACCTGATTTGGTAGTATGGTTGCTATATCTTACATATCGTAAACGTTCACGGGGCATCACTAGCGAGTACAAGAAAGCTGCTATCCCATTCATAGAGGGAGTAATGGAGTGGTGGAGTACCGGAGTATTGGAAAACCCAAAGCCAACGAACGTCCGGTTTAACATGTGGGATGCCAAGGCAAATGACTCGATTGCATTTTAAAAAGAAAATCCTCGCCCTATTACTCCATTACTCCAATACTCCGTGAACGGTTACTACATATTTAATCTGAGAACTCATCTCTCAAAATCAAAAAATCTTTTAAAATCAAAGATATGGGGCTGCGAATGTTCGCGAATTCAAGCCTTAACCTTACTCTTCTTAGGGCGAATCTTGGTTGCTTCTTACCAAGATAAAGAAAAACCAAAAAAATAATCTATTTTGTGCTTATTGGTTTTATTCGCATAAGTTCGAGTTCATTCGCGGCTAAAATGTTTTTTCTTGTCACTCATCACTATGTTTTTTTATGAATAATTTCTTTTCCGATATCGCAGATAACATCAATGAAGCATTAAAAACCAGGACAGGCCTCACGGCCATTTTTCTGGTGGGCTTGTTAGTGGCGGTTTACGTGACCGGCAACTTTTGGTACGACTTTGACGTGAAGCTTAGCAAACTGGCGCACGAAAAGCGTTCCGAAATTTCCCATAAGATCGAGGCCAATCAAGCTTTGCTTACCCATATTGCCAGTCTTACCGGACCTGTATTTAACGGCCTCACTAATATCCTTCATGAGCCTCTTGCACACCCTACGATAGAAGAGGAACGGTCAAATTTTCTGGCAGCCGCCGAATCTATAAGGGAATTCTATCAAGTAAACGAGAAATATTTAGAAGGAGAGTTTGCTCAAGAGAATAAGAGGAGAATATACCAAGAAATGGCCAAGGGAGAAGGGATCTTCGAATCCATTAGAAAATATTCTTTGCCGGAGGGTAAAGAATTTCTTCATCAGGCCGTGGGACAGATAGAAGATTTTGAAGCCGCTATGAACTCCATTGCGGAAGATATCGAGGGAAGGCTATCGGAGTTGTCGGAAGATATCTTGGCAGCCACCCATGAAGATGAAAAACTTCTGGAGGATATGAAAAACATCATACAGCTTGCCCTGATCTTTGTGGGTATTTTGGCCCTGGCTTTGGTTTTTGTGCAGTTGATAAAGATTGGAAAAAGCGAAAAGTTGAAGCATGAATTGGTGGAGAGCAAGAAAACCCTGGAGTTGTTGGATGAGATAAAAAACACCATTACCAAAAGTCCTTCCTTTAGTGAGGCCCTGGAGTGGAGCATGGACGTGATCCGGGAAAGGCTGGGTTGGAACGCCGCACATGCTTATCTTGTGGACCGTGATGCTGGAAAAATTGTGCCTTCAAACAAATGGCGCCTTAAAAAAGAAGATGAACCCGAATTCGAGGAACTAATAAGGATGACTGAAAAAACGGAGTTCAGAATCGGGGAAGGGATTATAGGCAGGGTGGTTGATTCCCAAAAAAGTGATTGCATTCCCAACATCAAAAAAGTAGATCGGGAACTGTTCCATCGTATTATCGAGGGAGCGGCGCACAACATTAAGGGCGTATGGGCCTTTCCCATTTTGACCGAAGAGCAAGAGGTGGTGGCGGCCTTTGAACTATTCTCTTTTGAAGAAAAAAAACCTAACTCCGAAAATATTCGGATGATGGAACACATCGGGAGCCAGCTTGGAGCGGCCTTCGTAAGCAAACATGTTGCAACACAAATGGAAGAACTTTACAGGGAAATTAGCGAAAAGCATGAAAAACTTGAGCTTAATGCGAAAAAGTTGAACACGGCGAAGGAAAGAATGGAAAAGGCGTTGCTACAAAAAGGCAAACTGGTATCCCTGGTTTCCCACGACCTTAGATCGCCTCTAGCCACCATTATCAATTTTTCCGAAATTCTTCTTCTTGCAGGTGAGAAAAAAACTGGTGGGGAAGAGCAAAAGTCAATTTTGGAGCGGATCATTGGGTGCTGCAGGGATCAATTGAACATGATTGATGAGCTTCTGGATGCCAGTAGACTGCAAAGCAGGGGGTTCGATCCCAACTACACTGTGGAGAAGGCGTGGTTTCTGGCCATTAACGCGAAATCGCACCTGGCCCCTTTGGCAGAAAAGAAAGGGATAAAGCTTTCTGTGGATATCTCCGAGGATTTGATGATTACCGTGGACCAGCTTCTCTTTGAAGGGGTATTGAAAAACCTGATCTCCAATGCCATCAAGTTCTGCGAAAAAGGGGATGAAATCCGAATTAGTAGTGTGCCTGAGAAACCGGTGACCATTGTGGTTTCCGATACCGGGATTGGGATCGATGAGGAACGGCTGGCAAAGATCTTTGATTACAAAGGGGAGGCGGCTTCCACCACGCCAGGTACGGCTGGAGAAAAGGGGACTGGACTGGGACTGCCTCTATGCCGGGATATCATGGAGGCCCACGAAGGAAGCATTGAGGTAAAATCGGAACTGGGTAAAGGCACCAGGTTTTTCCTGCATATCCCGGAGAGGAGGCTTGTCTGATTTGGAATGCGAGTGCCTAAAGTGACTAAAATTTCAAGTGAACTAAAGTTAATGTAGTCATTTTCTTGCAGCGTTTCAGCCTACTTTTTTAGCACCAGTCGCAAAGAACTCAAAGGAAAACATGGAAAAAGAAAAGGTTAAACATTTTATGGGGGAAAATAGTCAACCCTTTGATGATGTTTGCATTATTATTTTGGAAAATATCTACTTTGCGCTCTTGCGGTGAATAGTTAAGCTTGTTTTACATAAAAATCCTGTGTGCTTCTGTCAAATCAGTGTCTAAAAAAAGTTTTTTTGTACTGCCATACGGCCTTCTCTTATCTCCTGCTATAGACACAACCGCAATAGTCCTGCCTTTTCAATCCGAACTCCTTGCTCTTTTCCACGCTGATTTTGAAACCGTTTTTCTTTTTGAAATCCGCCTCGTGGAAATCCACATGATATTTCTCCCCTAACTCCTTTCCGATTTCGTTGATAACACCTGCGTCTTTGTGGGGGCTGACGGAAAGTACAGTGGCAAAGGAGGAGAAACCATTGTCCTCGGCAAATTGAGCGGCCTTTTCCAATCTCATTCGAAAACAGAGGCCGCATCGTTCTCCCTTTTCCGGATCGCTTTCGTGTCCCGCCATTATTTCAAACCATCGGTCCGGGTCGTAATTCGCGGCGATGATATCCAATTGAATTTCCCGGCAGAATCGTTTCATCTCTTCCAGCCGGAAATAATACTCTTCTTCCGGGTGGATATTCGGATCATAAAAGTAGGCCTTGACGCAATACTCCTTTTGCAATAAGTCCACCACATGGGGAGAGCATGGAGCGCAGCATACATGCAGCAAAAGCTTGGGCTTGTTATGGGAGGTGGTGGGTTCGCACATCATTTTTTCATCATAACATTCATATCAAAGAATCACCAATTAGAGCATTACCAAACGTTTCTGAGACCTGGTCACCCCATATTTTAAGTAAAAAAGAAATTTCACCACAGAGGTCACGGAGAACACAGAGAAAGGCTAAAAGAAAATAAAATGAAAATATATTTTCTTAACGAAGGCTTTTCCATTATAATAAGGAAAAAAAAACGGGAGGTATTATTATGAAAGTTCTTGGAATGATCATGGCGGGTGGTGAAGGAAGCAGACTTTACCCCTTGACCAAGGAAAGGGCAAAGCCGGCAGTACACTTTGGCGGGAAATTCCGTCTCATCGATTTCGTATTGAGCAATTTTGTGAATTCCCAGGTGTACTCTCTTTACGTGCTCACCCAGTTCAAATCTCAGTCTTTGTCGGACCATCTTCACGATGGATGGCGTTTCAGCAGTATTTTAAGGGACCATTTTATTTCCATCGTACCCGCCCAGCAAAGAACCGGAACGGATTGGTATTTGGGGACGGCGGACGCCATTTACCAGAACATTAACCTAATTGAAAACCACAAACCGGATATCGTGGCTGTTTTTGGAGCAGACCATGTGTACAAAATGGATATCCGCCAGATGGTGGATTTCCACAAAAAAAACAACGCGGATGCCACCGTGGCTGCTCTTCCGGTAAAGATTCAGGAAGCGTCCTCGTTTGGAATTCTCGGCGTCGATGAAGAGTCCAGGATCTTGGCCTTTGATGAAAAGCCTGATGAACCCAAACCGATTCCCTCTAGTCCTGGTGAAGCATATGCGTCCATGGGGAACTACCTCTTCAGTACCAATTTTTTGATGAAAAAGCTGGAGGAGGATGCCAAAAGCAATACGCACCACGATTTTGGAAAGGACATCATCCCGGGTTCCTGCAAGGATTCCCGGATTTTCGCTTACGATTTCCGGGAAAATTTGGTGCCCGGCGCCGTTGAGGATGAAAAGGGTTATTGGCGGGATGTGGGAACCATCAATGCATTTTGGGAGGCCAATATGGATCTCAGAAACATCAAACCCCAGTTCAATATGTATAATCCAAAATGGCCCATCAAAACCGCCAGTTACAGTAGTCCGCCCGCGAAATTCGTTTTTAACGAGGATGGACGCCGGGGCCAGGCCATCAATACCATAGTGGCCGAGGGGAGTATTATAAGCGGGGGGATGGTTCAGGACTCCGTTCTTGGCCGAAATGTGTTCGTACATTCCGGTACGGCGGTAATCAATTCTATCCTGATGGAGATGGTGACCGTGGAAAATAATTGCAAAATCAACATGGCAATCATCGATAAAGGTGTTCGTGTACCGGAGGGAACAACGATCGGCTACAATTTCGAGGAAGATAAGAAGAGGTTTTTTATTGACAAGGAATCGGGGATTATTGTTATTCCAAAGGGATACAAATTTCCAGGCCAGTAAGCTTTGCCTCGTGGACTTAGCGCTAACCGCCAAAGGTTGTGAGGTTCTCTTCCTTCCCGTCTCTTTTTTCTGCAGGGAATAGTATTCTCAGCTTTCCCTGGACGAACCGGTTTTTGGAGACGTTTTTTATCCTGATTTCATTGGCAAAGAGGTTTGGAATACTTTTTTGCTTATAATAAGTTGTAAAAGCAATTACCAAGCCGCTCACATCATAAAATTCATTGAAGGCTGACAGTATATTCATCATGTTGGCCGTGCTTCTCCTGTCGCCGCAGTCGAACAGGATAAACAATCTCATGGACAAATCGTAGAGGATCTGGCAAAGCTCTTCAGTGGCTCCTTTGATAAAAGGAAACTTGTTCATGTTAACCTTCATGATGGCCGGACTTCCTGAGTTGAGGATGGCAAGGTTTCTCTTGACTCGAGTAAGCATCGGCGAGTAAAAATCCCACATATCTTTATCCATCATCCTGGAAGCAAGGTTGTCCCTGCCCGTTTTTGTGAAAAGGATTCCTGAAAGATTTTTCATCGCAACATTCAAGGAGTGGATTAATTGGTCATAACCGTTGCGGAAAAATTTATCCAACTCCTTATCAAGAGTATCAACCAACTTGGCAAAAGCTTCTTGATCAACAGATTCATTTGCCTCGATTTTCATAGTAAACCGCCCTATTTCTTCGAATTTGAGGAGCTTACTTTCCTGTGGATACCAAAAGTTTATTTCCTGGATAATGAGATTAATCTTTTTCAAGAGATCTTCGTCGTTTTTCTCCGCTACAGTGGGGGTAATGGTAACCGTGATGTCGTCGGCCTCTTTGTCCCTAACAATGACGTGAAAATCTTTTTTGTCTAGTTTTTGAAAAACCTGCTCGATCCTATCAAACGGTATGGTCTTTTCCTTCAGGCAGCCCCTTACCTCCTCCATTATAATGTCATACTTTTTCTTTTCGCTTTCCTCCGGGAATTTTTCCGATAACTTCTTTTCATCTGTATCAAAAAAAACCTGATTATAGGTAACGATCTTTTTTGAGAGCACATTAAAATCCTCGGATAGTTTCAAGGCTTTTTTATACTCTTCTCTGAACGAATATTTTTTTCTAATGATTCTGATCCATGTTTGGAAGATACTTTGCAATTTAAAAATTTCCGCCATCCTGGCGACATTCTTTTGTGACTTGGGATTGGAAGCACGTTCGTTCACTTCCTCGAATTGAGGGTAAATCTTTATAAACTCCGCCTCAGTTCTCAGTTCAGAGAAAAAGGCTTCCAGTGTTTTGCAGATATGATAGATAATGGTATTCAATTCATCATATTGAGATGGGTCCCCTTCATAAAGCTGGTATCTGGAAAAGAGATTTTTTTTGGTTCTTAGCTCATTATATCCGGCAATTTGTTTTTCGTTGTGTTTAAAACCATTAAAAAATTGCCTCAAGGAAATCTCATTTTTTTCCAAAATACTGAGAATTTCGTTTAGCTCCGGCAGGATGGTTTCTTCCGAATTTTCAGGCATCCTGTAGTAGATTTCCATAATGGAGACTTCAGAGCGTATGTTGGGGATGATAAATTCAAAAAGGCCGTTTAGTTCTTCCAACGGTTTTACAATTTCATTCTTATACCTCTCGAAATTGTAAATGCTGTAGTCGTAGGTTATTTTTTCCACCTCCGCAAGGGTGCCGAAAAAAATGTCGTTTATCATGAAAAGTGTATCCAGGGCTTCAAGTTGTGTCAGCTTCTCAAATGCTTCCTCTGAATCAAAATCTTTTATTGTTTCGTTAATCTTGTCGATGTCGTCAATTCGGCTTTTCACCTTGCCCGCTGCCTGGTCTTGATCTTCCTTGGTAAAGCCGAATTTCGGTTTGAGTTCAATGCTCTCAATCCGGTTATAAAAAAACGTCAACTGTTTTTTCAGATTTTCCAACTCTTCTTGAATTGCTGGTAGTTTTTTGGGATCAAACATAGCGTAAAAAACACATAAATGAATGTGGAAAGAATTAGAGTACGCAATTACTTCGATAAGTCTACATGAAATCGATAGTAAAATCCAAACCAACGGACGAGAAGTAGCGTACGATAATCCCCAATAATATGGCAGTTATTTAAATGTTGCTATTTGCATGGTTAAAAACCATTTTCTCGGTTTGAGAGACTATTCTACTTTTAATTTACTCTTAAAGTAACTAATTGTTTTCCCTAAACCTTCCTCTAAAGATGTGGTAGGTTCCCAGCCAAGCTTCTCTCGCGCTTTACGTATATCCGGCTGTCGGACCTTGGGATCGTCGGAAGGCAACGGTTTAAGTACGATCTTGCTCTTGCTTCCGGTCATCTCAATGATCTTTTCAGCCATTTCCAGGACGGTCATTTCACTTGGATTTCCCAAATTAACGGGTTCCTTTTCCTCGGAGGTCAAAAGCCTAAACAAGCCTTCCACGAGATCCGATACGTAGCAAAAGCTCCGTGTTTGGGACCCGTCACCGTAGACGGTCAAATCTTCCCCCTGGAGTGCCTGTTTAAGAAAGTTTGGCACTACGCGGCCATCAAATATGCGCATTCTCGGACCATAGGTGTTGAAGATGCGCACAATTCGCGTTTCAACATTATGAAATCTTTGATAAGCCATGGTCATGGCCTCTGCGAACCGTTTTGCTTCATCGTAAACCCCCCTGGGGCCAATTGGATTTACATTCCCCCAATAGTCCTCTCTTTGGGGGTGAACCAATGGATCTCCGTAGACCTCGGAAGTGGAGGCGAGGAGGATGACCGCGCCTTTTGCCTTGGCCAACCCCAGAGCCTTATGTGTCCCCAAAGAACCCACCTTGAGGGTCTGAATGGGGTGTTCCAAATAATCGATGGGACTTGCCGGTGAAGCAAAGTGGAGAATATAATCGATCTCGCCATCAATGTGGATGTAATTGGTTACATCGTGTTTGACGAATCGAAATTTTTCCGAATCGATATGGGCGAAGTTTTCCACATCGCCGGTGAGAAGGTTATCCATGGCGATGACCTCATGTCCCTTCTCCAAAAGGTATTCGATTAGATGGGAACCCACAAACCCAGCTCCCCCGGTAATAAGCGTTCGTGCCATTATATTCTTTCCTCTTTACAAAGTTTAATAATATTGGAAGCATGCCCAGCGTTATTACTGGGAAAGGCATTAAAATGGTTTGGTGATTTGGGCCAATTTAGCATTAACCCTGTGTTTTGTTATGTGCTCCGGATGCCTAAGCTGATTCGGAAAAACTCTCGCCTATTTCCACTCTATGGCCCTGGACAAATTGAAAAGCGTTCATCCTTTTTTTGCCTTCAGCCTGGATTTCTTTTAAAAGTAGATTCCCTTCCTTGGTGGAAACATAAATTCCATAGCAGTCGATTCCAACCACACGGCCTGGATCGCTATCTTGGGGATATCGGTTGGAACTCTCCGCGCTCCATATTTTAAGCCTTAATCCTTTGAGAAAGGTATAAGCCACAGGTCGAAGGACCAAGGCCCTGATTAAATTGGCAATTTGGGAGCTTTTTTGGTCCCAGTGGATCAAGCCGTCTTCTTTTTTCAGACGGGGCGCTAAGGTTACCTCTTCTTCGGTTTGGGGTTTGGGCTGTAATTCTCGGGACTCCAACCCTTCCAAAGTTCTTAAAATCAGGTTCGCTCCGGATTGTGAAAGTGAACTATAAACTAATGAAGCATTGGCTTCCAAAGGAATTTCCATCTCTTCCTGCAGCAGGATATCTCCGCTATCCAACCCCGCATCCATAAGCATGGTGGTATTGCCCGTCTTTTCATCTCCTTCCATCATGGCGCGTTCAATGGGCGCCGCGCCTCTATATTTCGGTAGCAGTGAGGCATGGAGGTTTACGCAGCCGAGAGGCGGTTGGTCAAGAATGGCCTTGGGGAGTATTTGCCCAAAGGCTACCACAACTATGATGTCGGGTTTGGCATCCGCTAACACTTGGAGGAAATGCTCTTCCCTCACCCTTTCCGGCTGATGAACCGGGATATGGTACTTCAATGCTTCCTTTTTGATGGGAGTCGGTAGAACGGCTTTTCCTCTGCCTTTGGGCCTGTCTGGTTGGGTTACCACGGCAATGACGTCATGGTTCGATTCCACCAACCTTCGAAGGGTCGGTACGGCAAAATCCGGGGTCCCCATAAAAATAATTTTCATTTCTAAAAAATATTTCCTCTATGATTTAAGAAACTTATCTATTAGCTTGTTTCTCTTTTTTTCCGAAAGGTGGTCCCAAAATAGGATGCCATCCAGGTGGTCAATCTCATGCTGTAAGACTCTGGCCAGGTTGTCATCCGCTTCCATGGAAACCTTTTGGCCATCCAAATCCATTCCTTCAATTTCTATTTTTTCCGGCCTTGTTATTTCCTCAAATATTTCCGGGATGCTTAAACAACCTTCTTCCATAGTGATCCGGCCTTCGGAATTATTGATGATGGGGTTCATCAAAATAAGCATTTCCGGCTGCTTATTGATTTTCATCAGGTTCAACACAATAATTCGTTCCTGAAATCCAACCTGTGGTGCAGCAAGGGCCAAACCAGGCATGGAATATAAAGTATCTTTCATCTCCCTGACTCTGGAAAGGGTCTCTTCGGATACTTCTGTAACCTCTTTGCATTTGGCGTGTAGTATGGGGTCAGGAAAAAGCTTTAAAGTCAAAACCATTGACAAAAAAAGGATAAGATAGTTAGAATAAAGAATTATATATAAAAAAACATCCCATCCACAACGATTTTGTTTTTTCCGGGTGTGCGACAAATTTGTGGGTAAGATTTTCATGCCCCCAACCTTGACTCCCAGAAGTCTTCCCATCGGTTGCTTAAAAAGCAAGATCTTAGAGCAATGATATTGTTAGCTCCCTTGACCGTCCAATGCATTCCCGACT
>JAJDAS010000432.1 GCA_029261755.1 Nitrospinia bacterium | reverse complement strand
TTTATAACTATGTGGAGTACATCCGTGAAAGGAAAAATGCCGGGTATTGGTATACAGCTATGCTCTTCGCCGGTTTTTTATGCGCCACCAAGTATTTGGGAATACTTTACGCACTCTTTCTAATAATAATTGAATTCTTTTGTTCAAAAAACAGGAGGGTTTTTTATTTGGGAATTCTGATATGTTTTTTAACATGTGTGCCGTGGTATGCAAAAAACTGGATTGCATTGGGAAACCCCGTTTATCCCTTCCTGAATTTTTTATTCGCCTCCCCAACCATTTCCATCGAACGCAACTTTTTCTATGGCAACATGTTCTCCGCGTACCATATGGGAAGATCCATCACCGATTATCTCCTGCTGCCTCTCAGGTTGCTATCAGGAATTGAATCAACTCCCCAACCCGGGCAAGTGGGTTTTGATGGAAAGATCTCACTCTTTTACCTTTTTTCTTTAATCTCGCTTTTTAACCGGGAAAAGAAGTATTACGCGATAACCTCTATGTTTTTTCTTTACGTTATTTTCTGGTCCCTATCCTCACAGCAGATCAGGTTTCTCCTTCCTTCTTTAATTCTGGCTTCTTTAGTGGGGTTAAAAATATCAGGTAAATATTGGGACCGATTTCGGATTCCCGTCCGTTTGTTTTTTGTTTTTATCCTGGCTCAAAATTCATTCAATATTGTTCAACATATGCAAAAAGATAAAATTTGGCCTTTATTAACCGGCAATATTTCCAGGGAAATGTTTCTGGAGCACCATTTGCCCGTTTCTTATGGAGTAGCTAGTAGGTTAAACAGTAAATTGGATTCTCAGAGGGATAAGCTTTTTACCGTAGGAAGTTTCGGAAGGAATTATTACTTCGATTTGCCAGTGATTACGAACACTTTTTACGAAACGGAAATCCTGGCCAGGGCATTTAAAAAAGAAAAATTGCAGGTGGAAATCCTTGAACATTTCATAAAAGAGGAGGGAATAACGCACATCCTTTTCAATGGCGCATATTTCCAGGATTTTCACGGCAGAGATCCGGAAATGGATATAAAAGCGCTTAATAATTACCTGATGGGCAAAAAAGTGGTTTTTAAGGAGAGAGCTGTCACTGTATTCCAATGCAAACCGTAGCCACCCCCTCCTTATAACAAAACTAATTTTTACCAGCAATTTATTGCGTGGATAAATGAGGTGTTGATCTCTTCTGCCCGTCCATCTCGAAAAACCACCTTCGCCCTTAGTTGAACCTTTCCACCTCTTTCTCCTATAATGAACCGATGCGCTTCCCTCTTAGTTTACAACTATCTCTAACGTCTTATCTGCTCAGGAAAAAGTTTTCCTCGTGCGAAAAGTTCCCCATGGTTCTCATGCTGGAGCCCACCCACGCCTGCAATCTGGAGTGCAAGGGTTGCGGCAGAATCCAGGAGTACAAGGAAAGCCTGGCCGAAAACCTCTCTTTGGAGGAGTGCCTTAAGGCGGTGGACGACAGTGGCGCCCCGGTGGTCTCCATTACGGGAGGAGAGCCTCTCATCTACCCGAAGATCGGGGAGTTGGTGGAGGCCGTGGTAAAAAAGAAGAGACATATCTACTTCTGCACCAACGGCCTGCTTCTGGAGAAATCTCTCCCCAAGTTCCGGCCCACCCCGCAACTCAACTTCAATATCTCCCTGGATGGCATGGAGAAGACCCACGACGCCATCTCCGGCAAGTCAGGCGTCTTCCAAACAGCCATCGAGGCCATGAAGGTAGCCAAGAGCAAAGGGTTCCGGGTCTGCACCAACACCTCCATCTTCAAAGAGACGGAGATGGATGAAATCGAGGAACTTTTCGCCCTCCTCCACTCCATGGACATCGACGGAATCCTTGTGGCGCCAGCCTTCGATTATGAAGATGTGGAGAGGGAAATATTTCTGGAAAGGCAATCTATCTACGGGAAATTTCGCAGGATTTATGAACTTTCCTCTAAATTCAAGATCATCAGCACTCCACTCTACCTCAAGTTTTGCATGGGGGAACGAGATCTGAAATGCACCCCATGGGGCAATCCCACCAGAAACCCGCAAGGCTGGAAGAGTCCATGCTATCTCATCACGGACACCCATTACCCTTCTTTTGAAGAGATGATGGACCGAACCGATTGGGCCAAATACGGCGTGGGGAATGACCCCCGATGCGCCAATTGTATGATGCATTGCGGCTTCGAACCCACAGTGGTCCAAGAGGTGGGCAAACGCTTCTCCGATTTGAAGGAGATGGTAGTTTGGAATATGAGCTGACGCACTAAAAAAAATAACATCGAACATCGAACGCCCAACATTGAACATCGAAGAAGGTAGAAGTTTTTAAAAAACACTCCCGTATACGGCTGTTTTATTATGAAACCTACCTGCTTCGACGTTCAGAGTTCGATGTTGGATGTTCGAAGTTAAATCTTTTCCTTTCCTCCTTCCCACTCTTCCCGCCATGTCCCTGGAATTAAAAAAACACCAAAAATTTAAACCCTCCGAAGGGCCCCTCCTCATGGTCATCATGGATGGCGTGGGTTTGGGACCGGATAACGAGGGAAACGCAGTGCGTCTGGCCAACACCCCGAACCTGGACCGGCTCATGAACGCCTGCCCATGGATCTCCATCGCGGCCCACGGAACCGCCGTTGGGTTGCCGTCGGACGACGACATGGGCAATTCGGAGGTGGGACACAACGCCATCGGCTCCGGGAAGGTAGCGGACCAGGGCGCCAAGCTGGTGAACCGCTCGATAGAGTCGGGAGACCTCTTCCGGGGCGAGACCTGGCAATGGCTTATTGATGGGGTTAATGCATCCGGGTCCGGCAACGGAAAAAAGACCCTTCACATCATGGGACTCCTCTCCGATGGGAACGTACATTCGCACATTGATCAGATATTCGCTCTCATTGACGGAGCGGACAGGGGCGGTGTCCAGCTACTGAGAGTCCACACCCTCCTGGATGGCCGGGACGTGGGTGAGGCCTCCGCCCTCATCTACGTGGACCAGTTAGAGGAAAAATTGAAGGCCGTCTCGTCGAAGTCGGACCGCGACTACCGCATAGGCAGCGGCGGCGGAAGGATGTTCATCACTATGGACCGGTACGAGGCGGACCTGAAAATGGTAAAACGCGGCTGGGAATGCCATGTGGAGGGAAAGGGGAGAAGGTTCAAATCGGCCAGGGAAGCGGTCTCCACCTATCGCCAGGAGCAGGCCGGGATGACGGACCAGTATCTACCGGAGTTTGTCATCGTGGATGAAAGAGGCCCCATAGGAACCATTATGGACGGCGATAGCATGATTTTCGCTAATTTCCGGGGAGACCGCGCCATGGAGATCAGCCGCGCCTTCGAGGAGAAGGAGTTCTGGGGAATGGATCGAGAGCGATTTCCTGAAGTGAGGTACGCCGGAATGATGGAGTATGATGGCGACCTGAAAATTCCCAAGCGTTATCTGGTATCGCCCCCGGTGATCGAAGAGACCATGGGGGAACGTCTCGCCACCAACGGTATCCCTCAGCTAGCCATCAGCGAAACGCAAAAATTCGGGCACGTCACCTACTTCTGGAACGGAAACCGGAGCGGCAAGTTCGATGACAAACTGGAAACCTATATTGAAATTCCATCCGACATCATCCCCTTTGACCAAAAACCACGCATGAAAGCGGATGAAATCACGGAGGCAGCCGTGAAGGAGTTGGAGTCGGGCCGATACCGCCAGGCCAGGATCAATTTCGCCAACGGCGATATGGTTGGACATTGCGGAAAACTGCAACCGGCCATTGCCGCCGTGGAGGCTGTGGACCAGGCCCTCGGTATACTCATCAAAACCATTGAAAAGATCAGGGGCATGGCCATCATCACCGCCGACCACGGAAACGCGGATGAGATGTTTATGATGAAGAAGGGGGAAGTTCAACGAGATCCCTCCGGTAATCCCGAACCCAAGACCTCCCACACTCTGAATCCGGTCCCCTTTATTATTTTCGACCCTAATAACACGGGCGGCTACGAACTGATCCGGGACGGCAAGTTCGGCCTGGGCAATATGGCCTCCACCGCCTTGAATTTGATGGGGTACGAAGCGCCGGAGGGATTTTGCGAGTCCATGGTCAGGTAGGAAATTTTCGGCTGTCCGGTACTAACAATATAGGTTTTAAATGACAAAAAGAGGAAGGGGACTTTTTTTAAAACCTCCCCCTGCCCCCTCCTTCCCAAAGATGGGAAAGTTTAAACCATAAGTTTATGTTTTATTTGGCTTTGTTTTTGCATATTTAGCTTGATTGTGTCAAGAAAATGCCCATTCAGGGAAAAAAGCGGAATTGAGTTTTCCCACTAAAGAAACTTTAAAAAAAAACCGATAAAATAGTTGAAGCTAAATTTAAAAAAAGGAGAGTAACACCATGTCTGTTTTCTCGGTATCAGGCCTTTCTTCCGGCATCGATTTCGCCTCTATGACAAGCAAACTCATTGAGTTTGAGAGGCGCCCCATCGATCTGATGGAAACAAAGCAAACAGAGTTTAAAAAACAGTTAGACACCTGGAATCAGGTCAGGACCAAAATATCCGAATTTGAGAATACCGTAAATTCCATGAAGACCCTTTCGGATTTGAATCCGGTTTCGGGTTCCTTTTCCAATAACAATTCCACCGATACCCGCAATGTCCTATCCGTCCTTTCCACCGGTCTAACCGAGGAACAGGATTATGACATTACGATTGATAAGGTCGCGAAAAATCATCGCATTATGAGCGGCGGTTATAGCTCGGGGGAGACGATTTGGTCTCAAAAATTCATGGCTTCAGCATTGGAAACCTTTAGTATCTCCACCAGTGGAACCACCACTAACTTTGAGATATCCAGTGGCCAAAACGACACCCTGGAAAAGCTGAGAAACTCCATCAATAACGCCGATATTGGCGTAACGGCTTCCGTGGTGGACGATGGTTCAAGCTCAGACAACTTTCATTTGGTTTTAACATCCAACTCCACGGGAACCGATGGCAGCATCACCGCATCCGACACAATCGCCTATACTTTGGGTCCTTTTGCAAGCAACTTTACAGAATTACAGGCGGCCCAGGATGCGGAAATCGATTTCGGTGGACTGACGGTTACCAGGTCCAGCAATACAATTAACGACTTGATAGATGACACCACCATTCAGCTCCAGAATTTCGGGTCAGGCACCATCTCTTTTACACAAGGCTCCTCCCTAAAAGATAAAATCATCGATTTTGTGGATAAGTACAATGAAACGAAGCTTTTCATTTCAGAGCAGATAAACTACAACGCAGAGACAAAGGTACGTGGAGAGCTTTTTGGTGATTCTACCTTGCTGGGCACCATTTCATCGTTTAACAATATAGTCAGCGATGCTATTACCGGCCTAACCGGAGATTATGACTCCCTGGCCTCCATCGGAATCACCACCAACAAGGAGGACGGCACACTAACCATAGATTCTTCCATGCTGGATGAGGCAATCGCCAATGACACGGAAGGGGTCGGCAATATTTTTGCCGCGAGCGGTGCTTCCTCCGCCTCCACCGTTTCTTTTGTGGACAATGGCAGGGATACCACCTCGGACGCATACACGGTTTACTTTACAGGTACCGATGGGTCGGACAACGTGGAGGGTTACTTGGAGGACTCTTCCGGGAATACAATTACGGCCACAGGGTCAGGTAGATTTCTCACCGCCACCAACGGTCTGATCGTGAGGATTGATGAGAGTGCTTCGTCAGGAGGGTCCGTTGGCACAGTAACCTATTCATCGGGAATAGCGGAACAGTTCAGCACGGAACTTTACAACCTCAATACTTTTGATGGGAGGTTTTTTGATAAAACCACTTACCTGGAAGATCTCATTGAGGAAAACGCCGAAAAGATTCAGTCCCAAATAGACCGATTGGAAGTAAGAGAGTTGGAATACAAACGGCGATTTGCGCAGTTGGAAAGCTTTATTGGCGCCATGCAAGGGGAAAGCGATTTCCTGAACGGCCAAATTTCGAATTTACAGAAATCTTATATCAGGTAATCAAGTCGCTGGGAGAGTATAAACAATATGTATGCCAGGAACGCCTATAAACAATACAAGCAAACTCAAATTACTTCCGCTAACCAGAAAACCTTGATTGTACTGCTATACGCGGGGGCCATTAAATTCATTTCCCAGGCCAAGGAAAAGATGCAAAAGAACGATCTGGCAGGAAAGGGAATGGCGATTATCAAAGCAATCGACATCATTAACGAGCTTACAAAATCGCTTAATCAAGAACAGGGTGGGGAAGTGGCAAGGCAACTGGGAGATTTGTATTTTCACATGACCCAACAACTTACCGAAGCAAATATTTACAACAAGACAAATCCCTTGGATCACGTGGTAACTCTTCTCACATCCCTTAAAGAAGCATGGGAGAAATTACCAAGTGCTGAGTTGGAGCAAAAGGCAGGGTAAGGGAAATTGTGGATCAAGCCTGGGAACTTAGGTTAGTGCCTTTACCAGCCTCCACGGGAGAGGGGGCATTGATCGCCTCGATAAGGGCTGTCTTCATGGAGTTGTCCTTGGAAGAACTTTGCATGACCTGACCGACAGCTTCATCAATAATACTTCTTAATTGATCGGCTCTTTCCTCTCCAACCAAGGCCAGGGTTCGTCCTTTTTCCTGGACATTTTCGCTAACCCTTTGTCCTTCTGCTGGAATCTGGCGGTATTGGCTTTTGACCCGCCTGGCGCGATTGATAGTGGATTTTAACGACCTTTTCTGAATCCCGTCGTTAATTGCTTCCACTCCGCCCTTTCCCAAGACACTCTTTCCAGCTTTGGGCGATGTTTCGGAAAATGAAAACTCTGGTGCCATGATAAGATT
Organism: Nitrospinia bacterium; assembly: GCA_029261755.1. Lineage (GTDB taxonomy): Bacteria > Nitrospinota > Nitrospinia > JACRGO01 > JACRGO01 > JACRGO01. The sequence goes on along the minus strand of JAJDAS010000432.1, from coordinate 1,071 downwards.
CCACCTCCTTCATCAAAAGCGGTTGATCTTATCTATAATATAGCAACTCAGGCCGAAGAATTCAAATTGCTCCCTTTCCCGGCTTCTATGGGAGGAGGGGTATTAAGAGACTGGATAAAAGAGGTTTTTCTGGAATTTTCCTTGGAGGAACCGGTTTGGACCTGTCCGATGGATTTATCCACGATATTCCTGAGTTGATCCGCCCTCTCCGCCCCAGTACTGGCGAGAGTCCTCCCTTTTTGCTGAACAGCCTCTGACACCCGTTTTCCTTCCTGTGGGACGGCCCTGTATTGCGCCTTGATGTTCTTTACACGTGAGATCGTTGCGCTCAGTCCCAACTGGTCAATTACATCCTTGTTGGCCTGAACCACGGCCTTTGAGCCAAGTTTATTCCCGACCTGGGCTCCGGAAGAATACATCGAAACTTTTCCTGGCATGATAAGCCCTCCTCAAAAAAAAATACCAAAATTCCAGAAGGACAAAACCCTTCCTATTGGTAATATCGGAATTATTGAAAAAAACTTTAATAAAAATCTACACCAGACCGTGGCAATGGTTTATTGGGGTAGAGCTTTTTCAGTTCGCCTCGTGCAAAGCTATGGATGGATGAGATAAAATCATTAAGTGACAAACCTGTTGAGTTGTTACCCAGCTAGCCCTTTAAGGTTTGCGGATTGCCTGTTTTTGGGGGTTATGTTATTATTTTTCTAAAAAGAAATAGATAGAAAAACTTAAACTCATCACTTTCAAGCTTCAGTTTCTCTTCGACTTTCATTTCCATCCGGCCATTTTCCTTCCTTTACCCGCTGTGTTAAAAAAATATCTCATTCCCATCAATTTTTTTCTGTCCATTGTGGCGGCGGTTCTTTTATTTTTTGCCGTCAGGATATGGGTTGCCCCAAACAAGGCCAGCGAGGTGAACATTGCCAAGGGCTTGACAGGTGAGCAAGAAACCGATTTGCGCTTGAAAAAAAGGCTTTCATCCATAAGCGCCTTTGACGTCATCTCTCAAAAAAACCTTTTCCGGCCGGATAGAAAGGCATGGGTTCCTCCCCCCCCCCCTCCTCCCCC
>JAJDAS010000431.1 GCA_029261755.1 Nitrospinia bacterium | reverse complement strand
CGGAATGATGATTGATGATTGTCGATTGATGATTTGAAACCCTCTTTCGTCCCTCGTCCTTCGTTTTCCGCCTTCCGTCTCATCTCCTCTTCCCACTGCCTGATCTGTCGGGTGGCAGTATAGCCGTCCATCACCGGCATCAATACATCCATCAGGATAAGATCAACGGTTATTGGAGTGCTTTTAGGGACGTCAATCCCCAACTGTTTAAAAGCGTTAACGGCAGATTCCTCCACCATATAAGCCATAATACCCCGCCTTTTGTAAAAAATTTTTACAATAGTTGTCGATTGCTTTTTGATTCGTCCACAATGAAGGATGCTAATTTTAATGCCCTTTTAAAAGAAAAAACGATAGAGACCAGCAATACTTATTTCTAGGCGGAAGGAGTTACTTTTATAGTGAATACCTTGCTTGGCCCCCGGACCGGTTTTAAATTTCCTTTGCTCCGGCCTCGCAAATCAACTCAGGATGCTTTGAAGCCTTGTCTGGTCTTTTTGGGAGAGAATATCAATTAAATTATTTATGGTGCGTGCGTCTTGAGGATTATCGTTCGACTGCAAGGCTTTTCCAGCTTCCTTTATAGCCTCATCCCATGAGCCGCAAAGGGCCAAAACAACGGAATTATTAACTCTTATCCTCGCGTTATCAGGGTCTAAGGTCAAGGCTTTGGAATACATGTTAATCGCGTTAGAATAATCCCCAGCTCTCCGGTAAGTCATACCGATTTTGTTCAAATGGTCGGCGTTCCGAGGGTCTTTGCCTGCAATGCTTATGAGGATTGATCTAACCTGGGCGTTATTCTTCCTTAAACTCAGCATCATGGCATGTATTTCCGAACCGGGTTCGCATTTTTTCGGATCAAGGCATGCGACTCCGGCCTGGGTCATTAATTCTCGTGAAACCGCAAGCGAAGCATCCACAATTTCCATCATATCGTTTACATCAAAGTTGGCCGCCCCTTCTTCCGAAATCTTGTTGAAAGCATCCATATAACATTGAATGGCCTGAGAGAAGTCGCCTTCAAATTCGTGAATTTTCCCCATTTTAAAAAAGTACTTCGATTGGTCGGGTAAGATTTCCACTAGTTTGGTCAAATATTTTTTTGCTTCTCTGAAATTTCTCGCTTCCATATGAAAATTGTAAAAGGCATGAAGGGATTTCCAAGATTTGGGGTCTAAATGGTGGGAGGCAAGAAAATATCTTTCCGCATTGTTCTTTAGGTCGTTTATTTCCGTGGTTAGATTTCTCATTTCCTTTTCCAACCTGGAAAAGCTTTTATCCCCGGAAAAGCATTTCTGCATTTTATCCATAAGGGGTTCCAATTCGTTGCTCCGGCTTTTCCAAAATTCAAAATATAATTTTCCTTTAAGAAAATTCATCTTTGCCGGGGTGCAATGGGTGGGATACTTTTGATTGCATTTGTTTATCATTTGGAGTGCAGTGGACAACAACGCAAAGTTTTTATTTTGGATAAAAGACATTAATTTGGTCTCCAGATCCAGGTAATAGCGGTTACGTGTTCTAAACTCTAAAAGTTGAGAAAGGGCATCCTTGATGTCTTCGGCAGTGGATTTTTTAGGAATTATTCTAAAGGGCAAATGGATAATATCTTGCCGTATTCTATTATAGGTTTCTTCGTCGGTTTGATTGGTATAAACCACCAGCGGGGTATTCCAAAGTTCAGGGACTTTTTCCATCTCGCGAATAAGGCCAAAGGCATTAAAATCTTCATTAAAAAATATATCCGAGACAACAAGGTCAACCCCCGCTTCCATACTAATGAGACTCTTAATTGTTTTAAGGGCTTGAAGGGGGTCTTTGACTTTTTTTACATTTTCACCTGAATCAAAGTCAATCTCCTTTAAAGCTTCCAGGAGTTTCTGTCGCGCCGCCAGGATTTTTTCAACAATTATGATAGGTTTTTCGAGTTTCATTAGGATCACCAATAATTAAAAGGTTTGAAGAGTTCTCATTTCTGGCCTATTTTTTTCACAACTTTCATTTCTTCCTTCCCGCTATTTGACTTAGAGCAATCCTAAAAAGCTTTCAGCTTCATCCGCCATTCCGGCTTCAAAATAAGCTTTGGCTATTTCCTCGGCTTCACCGGGGTCCAACTCCACCGCCTTTTTAAAGGCGATTTGCGCTTCTTTTGTATCACCGACCTCCAGACAAAGCTTCCCAAGTTCAACTAGCCGCGCAGGGTTTCTGGGGCTGATTTCCACTATTTTTTTTAACGGAAAAATGGCTTTTTCTTTCTCTCCGGTAATCCCAAAAAGTTCGGCTTGGGCAAGATAGGTTTTCAGGTATTTAGGATTTAATTTAGTGGCCTGGCTATAAGCTTGTTCTGCTTCCTGGTAATCTCCTTTTTCTATATAGACATCCCCCAAGTGGACATAAATTCTCGCGTTGTTGGGGCATATTTCAAGCGCCCTTTCTAAGATAAAAATGGCATCGTCATATTTTCCTTCATCCACCAGCTTTTCACTCGCCTTGATTAGTTTTACATGGTCCGGTGGATTGGCCCTTTGATGAATAATACCGAGCATCTTATTTTTCAAATCCATGGTTTTAAAAGGTTTAATAAGGTAGCCGTTCACTCCCACATCCGCTATTGCCTCTACAATTCTGTCCTCGTGGTCTTCCACTGTCACCATTAATATAGGAGTATTCTCTATTGCCTTGTCGGCCCTTATTTCCCGGGCAACCTCAATGCCTTCTATTCGCGGCATACGCCAATCAAGGAGAACAAATAGGCAGTTCCCGCGCTCCTTTTTTTTTGCTCCTTTGCCCAAAAAAGGGGGGGGATCGTCCTTTAGGATGGAAAGCGCCACATAACCGTCTTCGGCCAGGACAACCTCTTCAATCCCAAAGCTTTCAAGCCTTTTTTTCATTATCTTGCGGCTAGGAGGATGGTCTTCCACAACCAGGGCATAACCCCCTTTAAAATATTCTTCCATGGTAATTCCGTCTATTTTCCCGGGAACGGTCATTAATCAGTCCTTATACTTTTCAAATATTTGCTCCAGTTTTTCGTGGTTCGCTCTGAAGAATTCCAGTATTCGCGGGTCGAAGTGTTGGGGCATGGTCCGCCCATCCCCTTCAAGAATGATCTTGCAAACTTTTGCATGGTCAAAAGCGGGTTTATAGGGCCTTGAGCTTCTTAAGGCATCGTACTGATCCGCTATGTTCATGATTCTTGCCTCAATGGGGATCTCCTCGCCTTTTAATCCTTTGGGATACCCCTTTCCATCCCATCTTTCATGGTGCGATAGGGCGATTTTTTCCGCCATCTGCAGGAAACTTGAGACGGAATCCTTTAAAATTTCACCCCCTGCCGTGGTATGGGTTTTCATCAAGGCAAATTCCTCGAAAGTAAGTTTCCCTGTTTTGAGAAGGATTTCCGATGGGATTGAGACCTTGCCGATATCATGCATGGGGCTGGCATACAAAATGCCTTCTGAAACTTCTACTGACATCCCAAGTTCCTTCGTTATAAAGGAACAATAGTATCCAATTCTTCCAATGTGGCTTGCGGTCTCCTGGTCTTTGTATTCGGACACAAAGGTGAGCCTCCGGATACAATCGATGTAACTCTCTTTCAGGTGATCCTTTGATTCTCTCAATTGTTGGTAAGCTTCTTCCCGTCCCCTAAGTGCTGACCTCAAATCGGATGTCCTTTTTGCGACTTCCTCACTAAGGAGCTTATTATGCTCTTTAAGAAAACCCTCATATTCCCTTATTCGCAAAAGGTTCTTCGCCTTCACCATGAGTTCGGTTTTGTCGAAGGGTTTTGAGAGGAAATCACTGGCCCCCAACTGCAGGCCTCGATTTCTCGATTCCTTATCCGCAAGAGAGGTTAATAACACAATGGGAATAGGGCTTGTTTCCGGGTTTTTCTTTAATTTTTCACATACTTCAAACCCATCTATACCAGGCATCATGATATCCAGAAAAATCAAGTCCGGCGGGGATTCTTTGATTTTTTCCAAGGCCTCAAAACCGTCCTTGGCCGTTTCATAAACATGGCCATAACTTTTTAAAAACACTCCTAAAAGCTTAAGGTTTTTAGGTTCATCATCCACGATTAGAATTTTTTGTATTTTTTCTTCTCTCATTGGGAATCCTCCAATCTTAATTTAAAAAATAAATCGACGAACCCTGGGAATCAAATCATTCATAGCCAAAGGTTTGGTGATAAAATCATTAGCGCCTTTCCGAAAAGCGGTTTGCCGAGTTTCAATCTTATCATCCGCTGTAAGCATGATAACGGGAATAGTTCGGGTGCTGGTGGTCTTTTTTAAATAATCCAAAAGCTCGAATCCATCCATTTCGGGCATGGATATGTCCAAGATAATCAGGTGGGGAGTATTTTCGTGGAGGATGGCAACGGCTTCTTTTCCGTCTTCCACCTGGATAACCTCAGTTCCAATATTTTGCAGAATTTCAGATACCATGTCCCGTGCTAAATCATCATCTTCCACAAGCAGGATTTTTGGCCTGACCAGGGGAAGCTCGGCGTAAAAGGTGGAGCCTGCCCCTTCCACGGACTCCACTGAAATGGTCCCGCCGCACGCCTCCATTATGTCGCGGCAAAGGGGCAGTCCCAATCCCGCCCCTTTTTCCCCCGTGGTTCCTGTTGTGGTGGTCTTGGTTTCAGCTTTGAATAGGTTGGGCAGATCATTTTCCGGTATCCCGACCCCGGTGTCCCTGACAGCGACGGTTGTCCTACGGCCAGGCGGCGTAAAAAGGGTGACGCGGTCTCCTCTATTACAAAACTTGACGGCGTTGGCAACCAGGTTTTGGATCACTTCGCAGAAGAGGTCCAAATCAGCGTACAGGCGCAGGGCAAACGGAACTTCATTTACCAATTCAATTCCTTTTTCTTCTGCTATGTCATTCAGGGAGGTTTTGACCATCAAGTCAACAATGGACCCATCGAAAAACTTGAATTGCGGAACCATGTTCCCGGTTTGGAGCCGGTTGATACTCAATAATTGGTCAATCATATGGACCAACCCCTTACCCACTTCAAGCATTTTGTTAATTCCTTCCTTATGCTTGGGAGCAAGAGGTTCGGCGGTATCGTTCTGTATTAAACTTAATCTCCCTATAAGAGAAGTGAAGGGCATTTTTAGGTCGTGGGCCACCAGGGCCACGAATTTGTCCTTGAGCCGCGTTGCTTGCTCGGCCTTTTCCTTGGCAAGGCGCAAGGCTTCCTCGCTCAGTTTTATTCGTATGAGATTTCGCGCCTTTATCATAAGCTCCGTTTTATCGAAGGGTTTTGAGAGGAAATCACTGGCTCCCAATTCCAGGCCTCGATCTCTCGATTTCTTATCCGTAAGGGAGGTTAAAAGCACGATGGGAATACGGTTTGTTTCCGGGTCTATCTTTAATTTTTCACACACTTCAAAACCATCCATCCCGGGCATCATGATATCCAGAAAGATCAAGTCAGGCGGGGATTCTTTAATTTTTTCCAAAGCCTCAAAACCGTCCTTGGCCATTTCAAAGGAGTAGCCATAATTTTTTAACAGGACTCCAAGGAGCTTCAGGTTTTTTGGTTCGTCGTCCACTAAAAGAACATGTGGTGTTTTATCTTTTTTCATTATTTTTCCTCAGAGACGGTTTCCGATTCGGGAGCAGGTTTACAGGGGAAGATAACCGTAAAGCAGCTTCCCTTTCCCACCTCACTCGTCACTCCCACCTCTCCCCCGTGAAGTTCCATCAGCCTTTTCACCAGGGCAAGTCCCAGTCCCGTGCCTTCATACTTTTTAGACAGGGAACTGTCAAGCTGTTCAAAGGGGCGGAAGAGCCTCTTTATTCCCTCTTCGGAAATTCCGATCCCGGTGTCGGACACCGATATTTCCAGCAAATCCACAGGTTCCGCTTTCCTGGTTTTAGCGTGGATAGCCACCTCGCCGCCGTCCGGGGTAAACTTCACCGCGTTTGCCAGGAGATTAAAGATTACTTGCTTGAACTTCCTGGGATCGGCGTAAATGGAATCGACATCTTCTTCCAGTTTCAGGTTGAGTTTGATCTTATGAGCCAGGGCCTTTTCCTTCACTACCGAAAGGCTGCCTTGTAAAAGCTCAGCCACGTTTATCTCCTCGCCCTCCAAGGCCAACTTACCCGCTTCTATTTTGGAAAGGTCCAGGATGTCGTTGATAAGGGACAGGAGGTGCTCCGCGCTGGTGAATATATCGTTACAGTATTCTTTTTGTTCCTCGGTCAACTCCCCCAGTAGCCCGTCCTGGAGCACCTCAGAAAAGCCGAGAATGGCGTTCAGGGGCGTGCGCAACTCATGGGACATGTTGGCGAGAAACTCGGATTTCAATCGGTTGGCCTCTTTCAGTTCCCGGTTTTTCGCGGTAATTTCCTCTCCACGTATTTCTAATTGTTTGGAAAGATTCTTGAGGTTGTTGTATTGCCCCACGTTGTTCATGGCAACCCCTAATTGGATGGAAAGTCTTTGTAGGAATGTTTGCTCTTGCTGAAGAAGTTTTCCCGAAGACAAAATAACCAACAAGCCTAGTACTTTTTTGTGGAAGGTTATAGGGGATATCAACACCTTACTCGGCTTAATGAATGTAATGCCTGCATCGATGTCAAATCCCGGCTCCGAAACAGGCTTCTCAATTAAAATGGCCTTTCCTTCTTTCGCCGCCTGCCCCAAAAGTCCCTCTCCAAAAGCGTATTTTTTGTTCAGCTCGTTGGATGTGCCGTATGAGGCCGCGCAGTAAAAGACATCTTCCGCCTCATCATAAAGATATATGGCTGAAACATGGAAATCGTGCGTCAGGGACAGCATGGAAAGGGTATTATTGAGAATTGTGTCCTTGTTATAGGTCGATGTGAAAAGGGCCATCACTTCCCCGTAACTTTTGTCATATAACGCGCTTATTTCCAGTTCGCGATTCTTTTCGGCAAGTTCCTGGGTCCTTTCGTGAAGTTTCTTTTCAAACGTTTCAATGGAACTACCCAGCGCTATCACCAAAGAGTTAATAGCGCTATAAAGGGTAGCAAACTCATCCTTCACGGTACCAGTCGGGACCCTGATGGACAAGTCGCCGGCCTCCATTTTCCTTGCCGCTTCAGACAGCTTAATAATCGGCCGGAGGATCTTTCTTGAGACAAACCAAATGATAACAAGGGTTGATAAAGCCGTTACAATAAGGCCGGTTATCAGCATGGTTTTCCGTGTGCTG
>JAJDAS010000430.1 GCA_029261755.1 Nitrospinia bacterium | reverse complement strand
AGGTGACTTTCAGAAAACTAAGGTCAAATTTCCGAAAATAAAAAAAATCACGGGAAAAACTAGTTTTTAGAAGTGCCCTAGAGCAATTCTTGGCGGAAAGCCTTTAAGATCTATAATCGTTATGTGCTAATAATTTCTCGGAGATTTCATGCCAACCATTTCAATGTTTTATGGAATAATTATTCGGATGTATATTGTTCGCCTGGAGAGCATAATCCACCACATATTCACGCATATTATCAGGATTACAAGGCTGTCATTAATATACGAAGCTGCGAAGTTTCACGAGGGAATTTACCTAAAAAACAAACAAAACTTGTATTGGCATGGGCGGAGATACACCAAGATGAATTACTGGCGGACTGGGAGTTGGCTTCAAAAGGTGAACTTCCTTTTCCTATTGAACCTTTGAAATAAATGGTGGTGCAAAATGTACTTATCCGTAAAAAGTGTAAAACCATTAGAAGAATTTAAACTACTATTAAAATTCGAAAATGGCGAGGAGAGAATTTTTGATGTTTCTCCTTATCTAAATATTGGTAAATTTGGAGAATTAAAAGATCAATCTATGTTCAACTCTGTCGCAGTGAGCTTTGACACCATAGAATGGCCAAATCACATTGATATTGATCCGGAGTTTTTATATGAAAAGAGCGTAACTCTAAATGAACAACAGAAAACCAACCAGTGTACCTGACACAGAGGAGTGGTTGTATTATTGCCCCAGTTTTTTAAAAACATACAGTTCAATCCCTCAATCCCTCATTGCTTCAGTCTCTCAATTTCTTTTCCTGATCCTCGCAAAAAACTTCCTCACCTCCTCCAGTTCGCTGGTTTCCATGCACTCCGGTAGCGAATTAAAAAACATCTTCCCATACCCCTTGGTATGAAGACGCGGATCCAGGATGGCCACCATCCCCACATCGTCCTTATGTCGGATCAATCTTCCAAACCCTTGCTTCAACATGACGATGGCGCGGGGAATCTGGAACTCAAAGAAAGGGTTTTTTCCGGCCTCTTTTAACCTCTCAATCCGGGCCTCCACCAATGGTTCCGTAGGAACCGAAAAAGGAAGCCGGGTGATGATCACCGTTTGGAGCGCTTCCCCGGGGACATCTACCCCCTCCCAAAAGGTATTGGTTCCCAAAATCACGGAGTCTTTATCTTTTTTAAATAGCTCGATAACCTGCGCTTGAGGCATCTCCCCCTGTTTGAATAACTGCCATGGCAAATGGGCCTTAGATAGCCCTTCGTATACCTTGTTCAACATGGAGTAGCTGGTGAAGAGGATAAAGGCACGGCCCGATCCGGCTTTAAGAAGTTCAATAATCCTCTGGATGGAGGCATTGAGAAATTTTTCCGATTGCTGGGATGGATCGGGGAAGTTCTTCACTGTGTAGAGCAGGGCTTGTCTTTTAAAGTCAAATGGAGAAGGGTGAAGGGCCTCGGCAGGTTCCTTTACGCCTAGCCGCTCGGCAATGAAGTTGAAATCACCGTTTGTGGAAAGGGTGGCGGAGGTGAGAACCACCGGCTCCTTTTTTTTAAAGAGGGTTTTTTCCAAGATAGGCGCCACATCGATGGGACACCCTTTCAGAGCCAGTTTCGTGCGTCGTTTCAACTGGGTGCGTTCAAACCAGTAAACGTGGCCTGGCAAAGACTGGGCAATGACGGCGTCCAACTCCAGCGCGGATTGCGTAAAACGGTCAATGAAGAAGTTGGGTTCCAGTTGGGCCTCGTCATTATCCTTAACCAATTCCCTCAAGTTTTTCAGTTCGTTGGTAAGGATTTTTAAGGGGTAATTGAGGGTGTTTTTAATGAAATTCGGTTTATGTAGACGGTAAACACCGGAGCCGGAGCCGAAAGTGGTGGAAAGTTCCGTAAAGAATTTTTCACACTTTCCCCGAAGGTCACTTGCCGCTTTCGCTATGGGTTTTAAGTTTCGCTGCTTTACACCTTTAACATTATTCAAAAAGCCTTTGTCCGTTTTCGGATTGTATAGCCGATCCAGAACATAGCGCAAACCGGTGTTGGTGGTCTCCAATCCGAAATAGGAGGTGGCCACATCCTCCACATTGTGGGCCTCATCGAAAATCACGGCATGGAATTGGGGCAGAACCCCTCCGTCGCTGGCAAGATTCGCAAAAAAGAGGTGATGGTTCACCACAAGCACTTGAGCACTCATCCATTCCCTACGGGCCAGATGGTAATAACATTTTTTCTGATGCGGACATTTTTTGCCCAGGCAAAGTTCTCTTTGTCGGCCCACCTCCTCCCAAACCGAGGGCCATGGCTGGAAAGGGAGATCCAGACGCAATCCTGTGGGGGTGGTTTGTTCCCATTTGTGAATTTCCTGGAACTGCCTGATCTCTTCCATGTTAGAGAAAAGGCCCATCTGTCCGGCAGTGTCTAAGCGGCGTTTCGAGATGTAGTTGTTCCCGCCCAAGCAGAGCGCATACCGAAAATCCACCCCAAGGATTTTGGAAATAAAGGGAAGATCTTTTTCCATCAACTGCTGCTGGAGTGTCTTGGTGAATGTGGAGATGCAGACTCGCTTTTCATTTTTTACGGCCCAAAGGATGGCGGGAATCAGGTACGCAAAACTCTTTCCCGTACCGGTGCCTGCCTCCACAATGAGGTGGTCTCCCTTTTCCATGGCATCTCCAATGGACTCTGCCATGATCCCCTGGTCCGGCCTGTGTTCAAACCTTCCCAGGTTTTTTTTTAGGGTTCCGTTTTGCGCGAAAAAGGAATTAATGGTGGGAAGCGGGGTTTTGTTCTTATGCATAGTGGTTCACTGTGGATGGAACTTTGAATTATAGGGAAAGCTTTAAAAGGAAACAAGAAAGTGAAAATGACTTTCTTTCAAGTCTATTGTGGGATTACAATGTTGCGACTATGGAAAAAGAGAACAAAGCGGACTTAAAAAATAATTGCACACCCCGGCCGGATGACGGTGATCCCTCTCAAGAACGTGATAAACCCTCTTTGTTTAAGTCGGATTATCTGCTCCTTTCATTATACGCCATCTTCATTGGGGCTATTGCCGCATACGGAACCATTGCCTTCCGTTTTGGATTCACCGCCATACAGGGAATCTTCTACCAATTTTCCCGTGGCGATATCTACACTGCGGCAGGGAAGTTGCCCTGGTGGCAAGTCCTCCTGGCCCCCACTATAGGCGGGCTGGTAATAGGACTCATTGCCTATCGTTTTTTACCGGGCCGCAGGCCCTATGGTCCTGCCGATGTTATACAAGCTACCAAGAAAACCGATGGGAAAATTTCCGTGCGCGAGGGGCTGATGGCTGCTGCAGTTAGTTGTTCCTCCCTTGGTGTTGGGGCTTCCACGGGACTTTACGGTCCGGTTGTCCATTTGGGCGGCAGCCTGGGTTCCTGGTTATCGCAAAGTCTCAAGCTTCCGCGGACCCATACCCTCACCCTTTTGAGCTGCGGAGTGGCTTCCGGTATCGCCTCATCCTTCAACACTCCCATAGGGGGAGTCATCTTCGCTCATGAGGTTATGTTGGGGCACTACGCCCTGAGTTCCTTCGCACCCATCACCATCGCGTCCGTGGTTGGAACCGCCGTTATGCGGTATCACATGGGCAATGCTCCCCTTTTTCTTTTCACGGAGACTCAGATTCAACATGTCTATGAATACTCTCTCTTTGCGTTGGTAGGTTTTATGAGCGCCATCTTAGCCGTCATTTACATGCGTAGCATGCTGAAGGCCGAAGACCTGGTAAAAGAAACCACTCTTCCACGATGGGTGAGCCCCATGGTGGGGGGAGTCCTCATCGGTATGATTGCCATTGTCTTCCCTCAAATACTCGGTCTGGGAAATGAGTCCATTAACGCCGCCATAAACGGAATATTTCCATTATGGCTGCTCTTGGCCTTGATTCCGATGAAAATCCTCGCCACCTCTATTTGCGTCAGTTTCGGTTTCGGAGGAGGCATCTTCGGGCCGTCCCTTTTCCTGGGCGCCATGTTGGGAGGAGCCACAGGAACTATTTTTAATGAGCTTTTACCTGGGGTAGTTTCTCATACTCAAATTTACATTGTTGTGGGCATGGCCGCGCTAATCAGTAGGGTAATCGGCGCTCCCATCACCACCATTCTCTTGGTATTCGAGATGACTAACAGCTATTCCGTTACCACTGCGGTCATGATCGGGGCGGTGGTAGCCAATATTACCTCCTACCGTTTTTTTGCGCCTTCTTTCTTTCATCAGCAGTTGTACCTGCGTGGAGTCGACCCGGACGAAGGCCGAGAGGTGGAACTGCTCAAATCAATAAAAATCAGGGATGTCATGTCCACTCGCTTTCAGACCATACCCATGACCGCCACAATTTCCGAGGTGGAAGCTATTCTTTTTTCCTCACAGGTTAGCCGAGAAAATGCACTGCCCGGATCTACCCGCCCTTCCCGAGAATCGGTCCGACAAAATAAAAAAGATTTGGAAACCGTGGGATCCTCCGACCACGAGCGACGCAAAAAAGCCGGATCCGATCGCCGAAAAAACCGAGGCGATTATAGCCAGCGTTCACATAAATACCAGGATTTATGCATTGTGAAAGAGAACGGAAAACTTGTGGGACATATCACCATGTTTGATCTCATGCAGTCAAAAAAAGTAGGGGAGACAGCACCTGCTACGGCAGGGGCCATGGCCAGTATGCCTGACCTCATCCTGGAAGCGGATATGGATATCAATGAAGCCATGGGTCTTCTTGCCAATTTTATTGGCATTAGTATCCCGGTGGTTGATAACCATAAAAGCGGAAGAATTATCGGCATCATCTACGAAAGTACCATCATTAACGCTTATAATCATGCGGTAGAGGAAGCCCGTACGGAAGAACGGGGGATGCATTAGGTAGGGTGGCAAATAATTATGGTAACTGTTCAGCAAATTTTAATTAAAATCATTCAATTTTACCCCAAAGGGGTTACATACGCTAGCCCAGGGTAAGGCATGGTTTGTTACATGTCGCAACCCTGGGTCAAAAAACAAGAGAATTTCAACCCTGAAGGGGTTGCATAAAAAAAACCCTAAGGTTGCTCGATAGCTACAGGGGAAAAAATGATAAAAAGGTTACTATTTGCATGGTTTATGAGGACCGTAGGGTTACACTGACTAACTACATAAATATGAATATAAGAATTGCACAATTTGAAGACCTCGAAAAGATTGTGGAGATATACAATCAGGCAATAGCTGCCGGTGAAAAAACTGCGGACATTACGCCGGTCACTGCCAATGATCGAAAGAAATGGTTTAAAAGCCATACTCCTGACAAATACCCGATCTTGGTTGCTGAAAAAGGTGACGCCATCGTTGGATACTTGACTATCAGCGCATACCGTCCTGGTCGCATGGCCCTTCAACATACGGCTGAAGTAAGCTACTTTGTTCATTTTGAGCATCATCGTGAAGGAATAGCTTCGCGTCTTCTTCGGTATGTTATTGACCTCTGTCCTTCACTTCAAATAAAAACCTTATTTGCAATCCTTATCGATAGTAATCAAAACAGCATTGGGCTTTTAGCGAAATATGGTTTCGAGAAATGGGGACATATGCCACGAGTAGCAGAATTTGATGGAATCGAATTTGGCCATATATATTTTGGATTGCGAATTGAAAATGCTGCAAAAGGGTTCACTTGACTGGTATTCGAGTGCCGTTTCAGAGGATGCAGACCGCCATTGATCCAGTTAGTTATGTATTAAGGGCAATTCCAAAAACTCACTTTTTTGAAGAAACCTACCACTAATTCCCCCTTTGTTAAGAGGGATAGGGGGTTGTAAAGGGAGTTTTTGGAAAAGTGCCCTACAATAAAATGGTGTTTTTAGCGCTCAGATTTAGGTCAGCTTTGGCCCAAAAGATCAATCCTGTTTATCTTGTTCATCCTGTCAAAAAAAAGCTATTGCTTGAAACTA